>DAONES010000107.1:0-5705 GCA_035403205.1 Methanothrix sp.
GGGTTTATGAATTTCCAGGTTGGGCTGTTCACAGACATGTCGATGTCCTTGGCAAACTGAACGAAACCTTCAAAGCCTGTGTAAGGACCGCTGTAGTCATAGGAGTGCATCTGCCGGGAGGGGATGTGCATCTTCTGGAAGACGTACTTGTCTTTGATTCCCGAACAGAAGAGATCGATTCCCATATCCTTTACCAGCCTCTCGCATTCGTGATGGCTGTAGTCGTCGATCATGATCTGGCCGTCTTTCATATGGGGAAGCAGGCCCTCATAATTCATGAGCCTTGAAATTTTCTCCTTCTTTTTCTGGATCTCTGCATTGTCGTAGGGCGAGACAACATTCGGGTCACGCTCGTAATGAATGTCCTCGAGCACCTTCGACCGTCCGGTGTGCACAATTGAGGAGAGCACCTTTCGGCCCTCATAGTCATCCCGGTGGGCGAACTCATATCCGGCCACGACCACCTCCATGCCCAGGGTCTCGAACATGTTTCTGAAGTGGTGGGCGCGTGAGCCTCCGACCAGAATCATGACCTTCTTTCCGGCGAGCCTCTTCCTGTACATGTCAATGGTCGGCTGGATTTTTGCCATCTCCTCGGCGATCACAGCCTCTGTTCTCTTTGTCAGATCCGGATCATTGAAGAAGGCCGCCATATCCCGAAGGGTGGCGATTGTGTCTTCAACTCCCAGGTAGTTGACTTTGAGCCAGGGCAGGCCGTATTTCTCCTCCATCATGCGGTTGGTGTAGTTGATTGACCTGTGGCAGAGCAGGATGTTCAGCTTGGCTCTGTGCGCTTTGGCGATATCGTGGAATGAGGCGTCGCCAGTGAAGGGGCTGACCACTCTGTAGCCCACCTTTTCAAGCAGTTCTTTGACTACCCAGTAGTCTCCGCCGATGTTGTATTCTCCGAAGACGTTGACATCAAAGGGGCCGGGATCTTCCAGCTCTTCTGTGCCCACCAGGTGCTCCATCAGTGAGTTGGAGGCTATGTGGTGGCCAGCCGATTGAGAGACGCCCCGGTAGCCTTCGCAGCGCACCGGGATGACCTTGATTCTAAGATCGGCTTCTGCCTTTTTGCAGACCGATTCGATATCATCGCCGATGAGGCCGATAGGGCAGGTGCAGAATATCGAGATGCACTCAGGCTTGAAGATGGCATAGGCCTCTCGAATGGCGGCAGCGAGCTTCTTCTCGGCTCCAAAGACGATATCGGTCTCCTTGACGTCGGTGCTGAGGCAATAGCCGGCAAAGCAGTCTCTGCCCTCCTCCTTTTTCATGAGGTTTCTTCTGGTGCCCCAGGTGAAGTAAGCGCAACCGATGGGGCCGTGAGTGATATGCAGGATATCTTTGATCGGCCCGAAGACCACTCCTTTGGAGCCTGCATATGCACAGCCGCGGTTGGTGAGGATGCCTGGGATGGATTTGTCGTTGGCCTCGATCTTCTGTTCGACCTCGCAGGCGTCCTTGACCACCACATGCTTCTTTCGTACCTCTCTCGTATTCTTGGGAATACCTCTGAGCATATCCTCGACTGCTTCCAGGCTACCGGCGATGGTTGTCGGTTCGACCACGCTTTCGGCTTTTTCCGCTCCGCTCATGATATTGCCACGCTCCCTCTCTCGCCGGTTCTTATCCGGACGGACTCTTCCACCGGGCAGACGAAGATCCTGCCGTCACCGAAGTTTCCGGTGCGGTTGACCTTGGTGATGACTGCCACCACTGCCGGGACGAATTCGTCTTCCACCATGATCGAGATCATCCTCTTGGGAATGAATTTCATATTCTTATTCGATGAATCAAGCTGGGATGGATGGGGGATTTGCAGGCCCTTCTGCTTTCCCCGGCCGCTGGCTTTGTAGACGGTGATGGATGGGATGCCTATGACCTCCAGGGCATCTTTGGTGCACTCCATCTTGTTCATCTGGATGATGGCCAGGACTTCTTTCATCTACAGCCCCCGCTCGCCGGTCCGGATGGTGTAGGCCTCGTCGACGGAAGTTACGAAGATCTTGCCGTCGCCGATGTTTCCCGTGCGCGCAGCGCCCTCGATGATCTTGACGACCTTTTCCAGGTCATCGTCTCCGACCACAAGCATGAGCATGGTCTTTGGCAGATTGTCGTAGACTACGTTACCCACCTTGATGCCCTTCTGCTTGCCTCTGCCGAAGACCTCGACTCTGGTCAAAGCGGTAAAGCCGCCGGATTCCAGGCTGTCTGCCACCTTGTCCACGGCCTCAGGCCGGATGACGGCTCGAATCATCTTCATTCTACAACACCCCATTCCATCATGACAGCCTCCAGCTCCTCGTACTCCATGGGCTTGGGAATCACGAACATCTCATTCTCGTCCACCGCCTTGGCCAGGGCCAGGTAGGCTTTGGCCTGATTGGAGTCAGGAGCGAATTGGATTACCGTCTGCTTATGGATCTCGGATTGATGGACCACATTGTCTCGGGGGATGAACTGAATCATTTGGCTGCCCAGCTTCTGGGCGAAGTGGGATACCAGCTCCTTTTCCCGGTCAACGTTTCTGGAGTTGCAGATGATGCCGCCAAGGCGCGTTCCGCCGGATTCGGCGAACTTCTGGATGCCCTTGCAGATGTTGTTGGCTGCATAGAGAGCCATCATCTCGCCCGAGGCGACGATGTAGATCTCCTGCGCCTTTCCTTCTCGAATGGGCATGGCGAATCCTCCGCAGACCACGTCGCCCAGGACATCGTAGAATACGTAGTCCAGGTCGTCGGTGTAGGCACCCAGGTTTTCCAGCAGTCCGATGGAGGTGATGATGCCTCTGCCAGCGCAGCCTACGCCGGGCTCGGGGCCGCCGGATTCAACGCATTTGATGCCGCCAAAGCCCACCTTCAGGACATCATCCAATTGCACCTCACCCTCTTTTCTCAGCGTGTCCAGGACCGAGGGTTGCTTCTTGCCGTTCATCAGGAATTTCACAGAATCTGCTTTCGGATCGCATCCTATCTGCATGATCTTCTTGCCCATAGTGGACAGAGCTGCAGTGAGATTCTGGGTGGTGGTCGACTTGCCAATGCCGCCTTTACCGTAGATGGCTACTTGCCTCATGTTTCACCTTGATTTTATTTAATATTTAATATTTATTTCTGGGGAGCTGCTGATTTTTCGCACTGGCTCCGCAGTCATGCTGGATGAGTTGGGGAGAGGCCCAACTCATCGGAATCTGGCCCTTGAAAGGAGTGTCCGCACGTGTCTGTGGTAGTCTTCGACCTCTCACCTCTAAGACTGCGGTGCGATCGAGGATATAAGGAATTATTTGAGAAGATGGCGGCGGATGTCGGAATATTGAGGAGGGATTGTGAAAAGGTATGAGAAGAGATGAACGAGGGGCGATATGGAGAAGGTGGCGCACTTTCATAGTCCAATTAATAAGATAACTGCCGCAGTGTAATTTTTAAGATAGGATCACCGAAACGTTTTTTTGCCTAAATACCTAAAACCGCAGTATGTGGTGATGCGTGATGTCTTCAAATCAGCTTACATAAGATTATATGTACTAGAATTATATCATGCGTGACGAGTAAAATATATGGAGGCGATAAACATGAGGATTAAAAAAATCAATGTCCAGGGCCTTTTTGGCATATTTGATCATAATGTACCGCTTAATTTAGCGGATCGGTTAACGATTATTCATGGACCCAATGGATTCGGGAAAACCATCTTACTCTCAATGATAAATTCACTCTTCAATACAGACTATGCATCTCTGCGGCGCACACCATTTAGAAAATTATCAATACATTTTGATGATGGTGGTCTGCTTCAAGTGAATAAATCATTCCAGCCGGACTTATTTGGAAAGCCGATTTATAAGGAAGAAAATGACATATCTTTGGTATATTCAAATGCTAATAATAAGTTTAAACCCTATCTTATCGAACCAGTGAAGCTTTCAGCGTTTCCATCTGAAATTCGCGATTTTTTATCAAATGAGATTCCTGGATTAGATAAAATCGACTCAGACACCTGGATTTATTATCCATCTGGTGAAAAATTATCCTTGGAGGCAATTATTTATCGGTTTAAAGATAAATTTCCACCAGGCTTAATTAAAATAGATGATGAACCGCAATGGTTGAAAAATATAAAACAATCAATCCAAGTGCGTTTTATTGAGACTCAAAGACTATTCGCCTTTTATGATCTGCGTAGAAAGCGAAGATATAATAGGCGTTCTTTCCTCATACGCTCTGTACTCAATTATTCAGAAGAACTTGCGTATTTAATTCAAATGAAGCTGGCCATTTATGCAGAATTATCTCAATCCCTAGACAGAACCTTTCCGATAAGACTGATAAAAGGGGATGAATCTGCTAAATTAAATTCCGATGAACTCAAGATCAAGTTAAACGAGCTGGAAAAAAAGCGCTCTAAATTAAGATCCGTTGGATTATTGGATAAGAATGAAGAAATAAGCTTCGAAAACGTTAAAAATTTAGAGGAACATAACGCGAGCGCTCTTTCGATTTATGTAAATGATGTTGAAACCAAGCTAAGTGTTTTTGAGGATCTTACAAATAAAATTGATTTGTTGGCAAACATCATCAATAAAAAATTCCTCTATAAGGTTATGTCAATCAGTAAGATGGATGGATTTATATTTGAAGCAAACGGTGAAAAATTATCCCCATCTAGTCTATCCTCTGGAGAACAGCATGAATTGGTGATGCTATATGAATTACTATTTAAATTGCCCCCCAATTCTTTGGTCCTTATCGATGAACCTGAGCTATCGTTGCATGTTTTTTGGCAACAGCAATTCCTTAAAGACTTGCAGAGAATATCCAAAATATCCACATTTGATGCGATTATTGCTACTCATTCACCTCAAATAATTCACGATAGATGGGATTTAACCGTGGAATTGAAGGGGCCAAATAATGCTGGAATTCCAAACCGCTGATGAAGTTGCCAATTATATACGCATGATGCGTAGTTCATATGATGGGACAATAATAATTGTGGAAGGGAAGACAGACGTTCTAATTTATAGAAGACTGCTTAATGGAGAATCATGTACAACAATACCAGCGAACAATAAAGAAAATGCAATTGATGCCCTAGATATTATTGAACAAGGAAGCTACGATGGAGTCCTTGCCATAGTTGATTCCGATTTTTGGAGAATCGATGGCAATTATCCCGGAAAAGAGAATCTTTTCGCAACAGATACTCATGATCTTGAGTCATTAATTCTTTCATCAAACGCTTTGGAAAAAGTCCTAGCTGAATATGCAGATGAAGAGCAAATTGGTGAGTTCGATAAATCAATCAGACAGATGCTATTGGAGAATGCTTTACCTATTGGGCTTATAAGGTGGATTTCACTACCACATAAAAAAAATCTATGCATTAATTTTAAAGATATGCGCTTCTCTGAATTTATCGACCGTTGCACTTTCAAGGTAGACATTGATCTATTAGTAGGACAAATAAGGACCTGCTTGCCAGAAGCACATATTGATGAGCGAGTTTCAAGGCATGATATTTTAGCCTTAATGAGACAAGAAAATGATCTCTGGCAGATATGTTGTGGCCATGATTTGGTCAAAATATTATTGTTTGGCTTAAGAAACATTTTTGGAAATTATGCAGGACGCAATATAAATTTGGAGCGATTATAGTCCTCAGCAAAACAATCTATAACCTCTATTTAGCAAAAACTTCTCTAT
>DAONES010000108.1:0-5656 GCA_035403205.1 Methanothrix sp.
GGCCGACTATTGTGGAATTGCTCCAGATGAGAACATCTACTACATAGTTGTACCTGTCCGGGACAGTGAGATTTACGCTCTTTATGACCGTCTCATCGGGAGCAATTATCCCGGTATTGCTCCACTGCTTATCTGCCACCAGCCTTGAATCCATGTCTGTGGCCTTTAGCATTAGCCTGTAATCCTGGCTTGCTTTGGCGCCGAAGTTGGTGACGTAAATGTCGCTCTGGATGACTACTTTCTCCTCTCCTGCTTTCCTAACCAAAAAGTCTATGCCGTCGATCCTCAGATTAATAGCCTGGCTGTCGGCAGGAAGGCTATCCAGATTGTAGACCGTCCTGTACCCCTCGTCCATCTCCTTTCCTTCTTCAAAGAGCGTGGCCTCAAGCATATAGCCGCCCTTCTTTGGAAGGGTTAGCAGAGAAGTTACATTGACGGTCTTGCCTGGAGCGATCTTGCCGATAAATGTCGTCGTCTGGTTGACCAGGAAGTTCCTATCGGTACTCGTGGCCTTTAGAATTATGGAAGTATTCTTGCTGCTCTTGGCAGCGGTTCCCTCATTTGTATTCATGACATAGGTGGTTACAAACAGCTCAATTGTCGAGGTCTTTATCTTGCCGGGAACAATTTCCAGGTTTGTGACCGAAAGAGGCCTTCTGTCATTTTTTTCAGTGCATCCGCTCAGAGCTACCGCATAGACAACAGTCAGCAATATCAGAAATGTTGCAGCTTTATTATGGAGCATTATCTCTCCCCCATCTGATTATATTCTCTGCCTCTATCCTATTTAAAAAATTTCGTATACTTAATTCAACTCTTGCATGCTGCCCGGAGACGGCCCGAAGATGCTCCCGCTCCTGGAAGGCAGCAGGCTTGCCGCCAGGGCGAGGATGGGTCCCATGATCAGGCCCGAGCCCGCGAGCAGAGCGATAGTTCCGATCACCGCCAGGAAGACTCTCTGCAGCAGTCCGGCCTCGCCTCTGGCCAGACGAATGGTCACCACCCCCAGCAGAGCATGCAAAAAGGCAATGGCCAGGGTGATGTAGACCTCCGGACCGAAGGGAGCGCGGGTCAGGTTGAAGACCATCTGGGTGAGCACCGAAGCGCTGCTGGCCAGGAAGAGAAATCCGGCCAGAGAGCCAGCCAGGCTGAAGGAGGTCTTCCGGGAGCTGCGCCAGAACATGAGAAGTGCCAGAATCTCAGCCATGAGGTAGGGGATAAAAATTACCGCCAGGCTCTGGCCTTCCCAGAGATAAACGGATATGAGCTGCACCGGTGTAGCAATCCTCTCCAGAAAGCCGAACTCCTCCCGATAGCCCACCGTGAGCCCGTAATGACCTTCGGCGTTTCCTGTGCCACTAGCATCAGACCCATTAGCGGCGTTGGCAATACTACTATTGGCATTGCTGCTATTGAGGGAATTATCGTAAACTACCGCATAGTATCGGGCCGATTTGGGCGCGGAGAGGTTGATCTCAGATACTTCTCTGAAGCTGCTAGGCCCGAATGGCTCGTATACCGCCGCAGCAGCGCCCTTGCGCTCTGCAAGAAGGATCTTCAAGCCCGATGCCTGCGGCGGCAGATTCAGATTATCAGGCGGAAGAGAGCTGCCGTTCAATCCTGGACCGAGGAGCAGAAGGGCAGGAAGAAAGTCCTTTTCTTTCGGGTCCGCGGTCTTGAAAAGTGAGAGATAGATTCGCTCGCCTTCCTCCAGGTCGAAGCTGTAGTAATGCACCAGATCCTTTTCAAGAGCGCCATAGACCGCCCAGGACTTGCCGGGATCGGATATGTGCATGGCCGAGGAGAGGTTCTCGTTTCCCCCAGCCGTGAGGGGTACATGGGCGGAAGCTGGAAGTGCAATAAAAATCATGATGATGAGTGCTGCGAGGAGGGAAAGAGTCGTCTTCACAGATAAGCCTGCCACCCGATCGGTATTCAATTTTTCGGCCTTTGCCGGATGAGAAGCCAGTTATGCCACACAGTACACGCCGCCAATAAATTTATCTTCAAAGCCAGCTACCACTTGTTTGCTGAAAAGAGTGGAGGTTAAATTGATGTTTAAGAAAATCGGGACAATTTTGAGCCTGTTCCTTGCGGCCATGTTGTGCATTGGCTGCAGCTTTGCCCAGGATAGCGGGTCAGCAAAACCAAAGATAATGGACGCAGCTAGCGATCTGGGCTTGAGCGAGTTTTCTGCCGCAATTGATGGGGCGGGTCTCGCCGATATCCTGGACAACCAGGGCGTGCTGGTGATCGGCCCGGGGTCCTTTGTGATCTTCGCGCCCAGCGATTCTGCATTTGCTGAGGCGAACGATATCGACATGAACGCAGTCAAAGAGAACGCCACCGAGCTAAAGAGGATACTTGACTATCACATCGTCTGGAACGACGGCCGCTTTGAGAACATATCCGAGCTCTCCTCCGCCAGGACGATGCAGGGCGAGAACCTGACAATCGATAGCACCGATGGCTTGAAGGTAAATGGGGCCAATGTAACGGAATCCCTGAGCTACGCCAACGGCACCATCTATGTGATCGATAAGGTGCTCCTTCCCAAGACCGCTTCCAGCCTGGGTGTGATCGAGGCGGCCAATGATCTGGGAGCCAGGAAGCTCGCAGCGGCCATAAAATCCGCGGGACTCGCCGATACTCTCAACGGCCAGGGACTGATGGGCATGGAAAGCCTTTCCGAGGGGCCGTTTACAGTATTTGCCCCCAGCGACAGCGCCTTTGACGCCGCAAAAGCCACAATCGACGCCATCAACAAGAAAGATGCAGGAATGATGAACCTTCTCTCCTATCACATTGTAGATTCAAAGAGCCTGCTAAATGCGACGGACAGCAATTCCGCCAAGACCATGCTGGGAGACTCTCTGGCAATTGACGCAAACCTCGGCCTGGTGGGCAGCGCGAGCGTTCTCCAGTCCGAGAGGTACGCCAACGGCATCGTCTATGTCATTGACCAGGCGCTTGTGCCCATAAGGCTCGCCATGTAGAGCAAAAAAAGAGACAGGGCAAGAGACAATTTTTTTGGTTTTTCTTTTCTTATCCTTTTTTAGCTTTCTTTTTCCAGTCCCAGTGATTGAACAGCCCTGGAAATTTTTCCTGTCTTGCTGCCCGAGCTAGAGCTTGCAGCCTGATCGTCTGAAAGCCGCCTGATTGGGCATTTTATTGATCTCCAGCCAGCCATGCCACCCAAAACGACGCTCAGCCTCTTCCAGCCCCGCGCTCTCAGATAGCTGGCCGCCACCATAGACCGCATGCCACTGCCGCAGAAAATGGCCACATCCCGATCCTTTGGCACCTCATCCATCCTATCAGAGATGGTTGTGATGGGAATGTGCTGCGCGCCCTCAATTCTGCCGTCTCTGTCAAGCTCGCTTTCAAACCTCACATCCAGAATCCATAGCTTCTCGCCATCATCCAGCTTGTGGCAGAGGTCCTGCACAATCTGGGTTTTGATTGACTGCGACTGCTGCCCGGACATATGCCAGCTGAGCATGCCACCTGCCAGAAATCCGGCGATACTGTCGAACCCCAGACGGAGGAGAATGGCAACGGCTCTCTCCATCTGATTGCCCTCTCCCACGAGGAGAATGGGCCTGTCGTAGCTGAAAAACCATCCGGCGAAGCTTGCCAGACCGTCAAGCCAGATAGATTGCGATCCGGGAACATGAGCGGCGGAAAAAGCCAGCTCCTGGCGCGTATCCAGGATTTGGGCATTCTGCGAGAGTGACACCTGCCAAAAGCTTCTGGCATCCAGGGGCCGGGGAGTGGGCAGCGCTCCTAGAAGCGGTCCTCCTTCCAGGTTGGCCTTTTCCATGCGTCGAAAGTATGGCGGCCTGCCCAGATGGCTGGTCATAAGCGAGGCTACGAACTGATCCCTGCTTTTTGCCTGAAGCCGGGAATTGTGCTTCTTCTCAATGCCGATGCTGGTCCAGATGCGCTCGGCAATCGATTCGCCGCAGACTGAGCCGGAACCATGGGCCGGACAGAGGATGACAGCATCACCCAGTGGCAGTATTCTGGAAAAGAGGCTCTCGTATAGCAGTCCGGCATTCTTTGCCGACTGATCCTCACCCATCAGGTCAATTCTGCCCACATCTCCGGCAAAGAGAGCATCTCCGCAGAATAGCATCCAGGGAATGCCTGCAGGATCACGCAGCAGATAGCTCATGCTTCCCGGTGTGTGGCCGGGTGTGGAGACTGCCTCGACCTCAAGGCGGCCCACCTTCCACCTCTGGTCGGCGGTGACGGCCCGGCCATACTGGTAATCCCACTGGCTGTCAGCATGCCAGACCTCTGCACCCGTCCTGGAAGCCAGCTCCATCGATCCAATGAAGTAGTCCTCATTTCTGTGCGTCTCCAGAACATGGGCAATCCTCATCCCTGATGCAACAGCCTTTTTTATATACTCGTCGACATCTCTTCTGGGATCAATTACCAGGGCCTGGTTCCTGTCACCAACCAGGTAAGAGTAATGAGCCAGGCCCTCAGAGACTATCCTTTCCAAGAGCATCTATTGCACCTCGAATCAATTCCTTGAATATTTGCAATTAAATACATCCTCTGCGCTGATCAGAGACAGCCTGATGGGTGGTATTATATAGCCGAATCCAATTGCTCCGCAGCAATTTTGCCATCCATCAAAGCCCCTCATCTTGGAGTAGCTACTATTAATGGTGAAATTTTTAGTTATGTGATATGTGCCGACATATTCCTCTTCGATCTCTATGGCAGGATTCTTCCAGGCATAACCGTCGCCTCCGGAGAGAACGCCTATTTCCACCTTGCCGCTTGTAACGCTTTCATCGATCTTCATCGCGGCCGTGTTGTAGCTACTATCTTCATATTCGCTATGCGTGCTGCGAGAACTGGCTGAATATTCTCTTCTGCTTGAGAGATTTCGGGCAAATCCGACCTCGTGGCTCATGGAGGCGGCTGAATTAGGATCGGTATTGGTAAGGGCGGTCCTGCTGCCAGTTCCTCCGCCTATGGCAACAGGATGAGATGAATAGTAGCCGCTGCCGGGCATGAGAGCAACTGGAGCGCTGGAAATTCTGTCCTCGATTGAAAAGGAGATGGCGGAGCTATTGTAAGACGAGTTGGATTGGACAGCATCTTCCGGGGGATGATCTAAGGAACCCCCGGCAATGATAGCCGCAGTCACAAGCGAAATCATGAGCATCAGAATCATTCTGCCTTGCATTATCCGGTCCCCATCTTAATATTAAATCTCCGTCTTAATATCAAATGTTATGCTTATATTGGAATCGGTCTGAGCAGGAGATGGCGGCTAGACTACTCATCGATATACTTTTCCAGGAAATCAAATGGTGCAGGCCGGTTATTTGCTAGCTGCCAGGCATCGTATGAGCAGAGGAGCACCCCCACAATCCAGCCCAATCCCGAGCTGATGACTGCTATCAATCCTGATAAAAAGAAAAGGACTATTCCTCTCTTTGTGTACCCCAGATAGACATGCCCCAGACCGGCAATGAGGAGGTTCAGTATCACTGCGATTATCGGGCTTTTAGATCTGATACAGCAATTTCTTCCATTCATAATGATAATATTATCCTCATTCTGGCATAAATACCTTGGTATCGCAAAGCCAGTTCAGTAGCACAATGCAGTGGTCGGCGTGCAGGCTTGT
>DAONES010000109.1:0-5613 GCA_035403205.1 Methanothrix sp.
CTGTCGGCATACCCAAGGAGGACCTCTGCATGGGCTGTCTTACCGGCCTTTATCCCGTCGAGATCCCGGGCGAAAAGTGCATAGCCGCACAGACCAGACTGTCGGAATACCTGGATCAGTCGACTTGAAATACTTGAAATGATTCAGGTTCTGTCCAGCTTATCCGGCCAGACTCCATGCACCACGCCCAGCGCCCTGTCCACTGAGCTGTGAACCTTCTCTTCTGAAAATCCACATAGCATTAGGTATGCTTCGGCGTAATTCGGCACCGGAACAGACATCTGCTCCACAAGCATGACGGCCTGCATGATGGTAAGACCGCCCATCTCAAAGGCTATTATTGCATCGGAAAAGAGCAGCTCAAAGATCTCGGAGTTTATCGGCCTTTCAAAGCAGGATGAGAAGGCCTCGATAATCTCGCCGGTCCACTCGTGTTTCCGTCCGGCATCATCATAGGGAATTACCACAACCCGCCTGGTCTTAGCCAGCTGCTCAAGCAGCATCTCTGGCTCTGGGTTCCCGTCGAAGATGAAATTCAAGTGATGCACATGGGGCATGGTAATAGGAACCTTGCTTGCCCGAACTGAAAACCTCACATCCTTGAAGACGGTTGCTGCATCTTTTCCCTGATGGCCCAGGCCGCTTCCGAACTCAATTGAATTGGCAGACATTTTGACAATGTTTTGCGGGTCGCCGCTTCTGCGATCAAGGTTACCCAAGACGGCCTTGAGTCCAAGTGGTTTCGCCGCCAGTACGGCTCTGCATAATGAGGTGGTGTTGCAGCTGGTGCACTGGACTAATTTTGGAGAAGCGCTGAGAAACCGATTGTAATTCTCCAGTCCGAAGAAGAATTCTCTCTCCAGGTCTTCCCTGATCTTTTCCGAAATTGCTATGTTCTTTTCAGCCAGGCCGTTCCGTATATCACCTCTCTTGGCTCCACCCATCAGCACCATGCTGCAATCATGGGATATGCCCTCCTCGACATGGGGCTGCTCCTGACCCTCGGGTGTTCCAATGACGATCGCATCAGATTCTTCAAAGAAATCGCTATAACCGCCTTCGATTCTGGCCCCGCTGCTCTCCCACGCCGCTCTATCCTTTTCATCGGTCAGGAAAGCTCTTACGTCACACATCCTCGTGAGTTTTTCGAGCATGCTCTTGGCCCTGGCATGAGGCCTGCGAAGGAGCACATTCATATCGCCATCGATTCTTTCCATCTCCTTAACCTGGTGGATGGCTGGAATGGCCCTCTTGCTTTCGGTTCCATCAAAGCCTACAAACCCAACATTCAGTCTCATCAGATGATCACTTTAAGTATCTTATTGCAGGGATAATATTTATAATTGACTATTAATCCCGAACCCAAGCCCATGCCTTGCTGATATCAGCGGTGTGGAAGAATTTAGCATCACGAGCATAGAACGGTTTGGCCAGATGCGTCACCCACTTCTCCCAGGTCTTATCTCCGACTATGGCCATTTTTTGGATCTCATGACGAAATTCTGATCCAAATTTCAGATCCTGTAGCCAAGCCTCCATTTTTTCCCACTTGAATTCGCTCAGATCAAATAATATACGGATATTACCCTTATTTTCCACTAAAGCTCTGACTTCTGGCACCATTATTTGGTAATCTGTGGAAGTAATGGTTCCAATACATTTAAACCCGATCACATTTTCTGAGCTTTCAGCTAATTTTTCGATCATTTTATATCACCAATTTATTTATATAAGTTAAAACTACTTATTGCTGTCGGGAACAGTTTACCAATTTTTTCCCTTATCGTTGCTTAGTGAATACTACCAAAAGTATTCAATATAACATGCAGCCAAGAATATATGATTGTGGAGAAGGATACGACAACGGACCCGATCATCAGCGCCGATGAAGCAAGGAAGATATCTGTCGCTGATTTGATGGATAGACTCACATCGAGCGAGATGGGGCTATCCGCGTCAGAGGCTAACACAAGGCTCTATCATTACGGCCCGAATGAAATCTTGGAGAAGAAAATCAATCCACTCATAAAATTTATGGGCTATTTCTGGGGCACCATCCCCTGGATGATTGAAGCTGCGGCAATTCTCTCCGCAATTCTCAGCCGCTGGGATGACTTTGCCATCATCTTCCTGCTCCTTCTCATGAATGGCTTGGTGGGATTCTGGCAGGAGAATAAAGCAGACAACGCCATAGAACTCCTGAAGAAGAGGCTCGCACCTTCTGCCAGGGTCCTCAGAGACGGGAAATGGGACGCAATTGCTTCCCGCATTCTTGTCCCAGGGGATATAGTCAGAATCCGTCTGGGCGAGATCGTTCCCGCAGACCTCAAGCTCATCGAGGGCGACTTTATCCAGGTGGACGAATCCTCTCTGACTGGTGAATCGCTGCCCGTGGAGAAAAAGGTCTCAGATACCGTCTTCTCCGGGTCAATAGTTCGTCAAGGGGAGATGGATGCCCTGGTATTTGCTACAGGAGCGAATACCTATTTCGGCCATGCTGCCAGGCTGGTGGAGTCTGCCAGGACCCAGAGCCACTTTCAGAAGGCAGTTGTCAAGATTGGAGATTACCTGATCATCCTGGCCGCCGCTCTGGTCGCTCTGATATTCGTCGTGGCCACTCTGAGGCACGAAAGCTTTCTGCAAACGTTGCAGTTCGCCCTGGTGCTGATTGTGGCCGCCATACCGGCTGCCCTTCCTGCGGTTCTCTCCGTCACCATGGCTGTTGGAGCGATGCAGCTTTCCAGGAAAGAGGCCATTGTGAGCAGGCTGGCGGCCATCGAAGAGATGGCTGGGGTGGATGTTCTCTGCTCAGACAAGACCGGCACAATAACCCAGAATGCAATCACCGTATCGGAGGTTGTACCTTTCGAAGGATTCAGCGAGAAGGATGTGCTGCTCTTCGGAGAACTGGCCTCCCGAAATGAGGACGGCGATCTCATCGATCTCGCCATCATTAAGAAGAGCAAAGAGGTGGGGATCGAATCAGGCAGCTACAAATTGGGCAGGTTCAGGCCATTCGATCCCGTTTCCAAGATGACGGAAGCTGAAATCAATGGACTGCAGGGCAGCTTTATGGTAGCCAAAGGCGCGCCTCAGGCCATATCATCATTGATTCCAAATAGAAACGATAGCTCTCCGGTCGATAAGGATGTAGAGCTATTCGCAGCCAAAGGCCGCCGGGCTTTAGGCGTTGCCTGCACCGATTCCAAGGGGAACTGGCGCTATGCAGGACTTATTGCCCTTCAGGATCCGCCAAGAGAAGATTCCGAAGAGACCATAAAGACGGCTCAATCATTGGGCCTCAGCGTAAAAATGGTCACAGGTGACCACCTGGCCATTGCCAGAGAGATTGCCCGCCTGGTGGGTCTGGGTGCCAATATCCGGCCGGCATCGGACTTCATAGACAAGCCAGGTGCCGAAGCCACAGAGATCGTAGAGAAGGCGGATGGTTTTGCCCAGGTTTACCCGGAGCACAAATTCAAAATCGTAGAGCTGCTGCAAGCCAGAGGTCACATAGTGGGCATGACTGGCGACGGGGTAAACGATGCACCCGCCTTGAAAAAAGCCGATGCAGGAATCGCGGTCTCGGGAGCAACTGATGCTGCTAAGTCTGCTGCGGCCATTGTCCTGACCCAGCCAGGCCTGTCCGTAATAATTGACGCCATAAAAGAGAGCCGCAAGATCTTCCGGCGGATGAATAACTATGCCATTTACCGCATATCTGAGACCATCAGGGTTCTCTTTTTCATCACTCTATCGATAATCATCTTCAATTTTTATCCGCTGACTGCGATCATGATAGTGCTGCTCGCTTTGCTCAACGATTTCGCCATTATGACCATCGCTTATGATCGGGCGGAATATTCCCAGAAGCCAAGCCGCTGGGATATGAAGACCGTGCTTGGCATGGCGACATTCCTGGGATTGGTTGGCACTATTGCATCATTTATATTGTTTTTCATAGGAGTGAATATACTTCACCTCAGAATTGATGTTCTGCAATCGATGATGTACCTCAAGCTCTCTGTCGCCGGACATTTTCTGATCTTCATAACCAGGACAAAAGGCCACTTCTGGTCCTACAGGCCTAGCAATATTCTGCTGGCTGCAGTTCTGAGCACCCAGACTGTAGCGACGATCATAGCCGTCTACGGCTTGCTCATACCTCCCATCGGCTGGAAGCTTGCAATATTCGTATGGGCCTTTGCCCTGGCATCTTTTGTTCTGACGGACTTTGCCAAGGTGTTTCTATTCAGGCGGTTTGAAAGTGAGATGGATATCCTGGAGAAAGAAGCGGTGATAGTCGAAAAAGACCTCGGCAAGCTTTAACAGCTTTTCAGCTATCACTTGCAGAGCACTGTATTCTGGTCACGTCATCCAGAGCCAGCATTCCCAGGATTCTATCGGGACAGTCCTCCTGCACAACGGGCAACTGGCTGATGTGGTTTACGATCATCTTATTCATGGCATCAAAGAGCGACTCGTCCGGATAGGTTACTATCAGGTTTTGGCTCATAATATCCATCACACGGACTGCGGAATGGTCCTCGTGGGTGTGTCTCAAGGCATCCTGCTTTGCCACGATGCCCAATATCCTGCCCTCATCTACCACCGGCACGGCGTGAACCTCGTACCTTTCCAGCAGTTTCATCACCTCGCAGAGGGTCGAGCCGGGACTGATAGCAGGCACGGCCCTGACCATAGCAGCACTAACTTTAAGCGATTTGAGGAGCATGAGAGAATAATCGTGCCGATGAGCCGGGGACTCGGCCCTTACATTTACCTGCTTCTCGTAGATGTAATTGTCTCCGGTAACGAAGTAGGCAATGGAGCAGGCCAGCATGCTGGGAATCAGGAGGGTGTAGTCCATGGTCATCTCGCTTACCATGATGATAACCGCGAGAGGCACCTTGGCTATGCCGCCGAAGAGAGCCATCATTCCAACGATGACAAAAGCAGAGGGAGAGCTGGGAGTGATCGCCGGAAAGCCGGAGAGCAGGTTCCACAGAGAGCCACCTACCATTCCGCCGATCACCAGGCCGGGCGCAAAGACCCCGCCGCTTCCTCCTGAACCGATGGTCAGCCCGGTGGTGAGGATCTTAAAGACTGCAACCACGAGCATAACCGCTGCCGGCAGGGCGAGAAAGTCTCCATTTATGGCAAACTGCAGCCAGCCGTAGCTTGTTCCCAGTACCTGGGGCAAAAATATGCCGATTGAGCCCACCAGGAATCCGCCGATGGCCGGCTTTATCCATGCGGGAATTTTGAGACTCTTAAACAGGTCCCTCATGTAATAGAAGCTGCGACCGTATGCTATTCCCGCCAGGCCGCAGACCAGGCCAAGGACTGTGTAGGAGACAAGCTCAGAGGCCCGGCTGAATGGAGGGACTATGCCGCTTCCCAACACCGGGGCCCACCCGCTCCAGGAGGCGAATATGCTGTAGCCCACAACGGAGGCGATAAAGGACGGCAGAAGGGCCTCGTACTCGAAATCACGCCGGTAGAGGACCTCCATGCTGAGGATGGCGCCACCCAGCGGGGCCTTGAAGATCGATCCGATTCCAGCACCGATCCCGGTGGCCACGGCGATGCGCCGGTCGGAATCGGAGAGAT
>DAONES010000110.1:0-5594 GCA_035403205.1 Methanothrix sp.
AAGTCAGTTGTCTTTTCCACCACTATACCGCGATTGTCCAGGTAAGAGGTGACCAGCATGGCCGGTATCCTGACCTCTCCTTCCTCCCTGAGAGATCCATCCCTCTCAATTCCCGGTGTAACCACAGAGACCTTGATCGGGTCGAGCATGCAATAGCCTTCCTCCAGATTGCTGAAGCCGTGCCACTTGTCTTTGTTGTGCAACACCCAGCACTCCGGATCCTCAGCCAGGGTCTTGGGCGATACCCTCTCGAAGTCGACGCCTTTGATTTTGTCGGCATTCCATACATCGAAGAACCATTCCCCGTTTTCCTGAGCCTCCTTGCAGATCTTGCGCATGCTCTGCCGGAAGGCAATGGCTTCATCTATCGATTCTCTGGTCAGAGCCTGGCCGCTCTCGCCGGCCATCATGGCCGCAGAGATCTCATTTGAGGCGATTATGGCATATTGGGGCGATGTGGAGGAATGCATCATAAACGATTCATTGAACCGATCATGCGGGATTTTATTTTTTCCATCACGGACATGAATGAATGACGCCTGCGATAGAGCTGCGAGCAGCTTATGCGTAGAGGTGGTGGTAAATACCGTTGGGCTGCCATTCGGTCTGCTCTTCTCGAACATGCCATACCTTTCCCTGTAGAGCGGATTGAATCTGGCATAACCGTACCATGCCTCATCAAAATGGATGCGGTCAACGCTGTCTCCCAGGATCTCCAGGACGCGCTTTACATTGTAACAGAGGCCGTCGTAGGTAGAATTGGTGATAACGGCGTGCACTGGCCGCTTATGCCTGAGGCCGGCTGCATTCTGAGGGCGCTGGGCGTCCTGAGTGCCCATAACATCCTGATTATCAAGAACATCAGAGAATGCCTCTCTTTCATCGTTCTCGGGCGATACTACCAGTTTATGTGCCAGAATCGATTGAGTGACTGCGTCTTTGCCTATGTTCTCTGGATAGATGGGTCCGATCAATCCCAGGTAGTTTCGGGAGGTCTTCATGTAGGCAGGAATTGCGCCGGTCATTATCAATGCCTGCTCGATTGACTTATGGCAGTTCCTGTCCACCAGAACGTGATCGCCGCGGGTGACGCTCGCCATGAAGACAATGCGGTTTGAGGCGGAGGTGCCGTTGGTTACGGTATAAGATCGGTCAGCGCCAAAGATCTGAGACGCATATTTTTCGCTCTCGCCAATCGGTCCGGAGTGGTCGAGCAGTGAGCCCAGCTCTCCCACAGAGATGGAGAGATCAGACCGGAGCAGGTTCTCGCCAAAGTAATGGAAGAATGCTCTGCCTGCGGGCGATTTAAGGAACGCAGTTCCGCCGGTGTGCCCGGGAGTATGCCAGGAGTATTCGGAGACCTTGGCAAAGTCCATGAGGGCCTTGGTAAACGGCGGCTCAATTTGTTCTCGATAGCGATTCATGGCAGCCAGTGCCCTCCCGGCGATGAAGGTGGGCGTGTCTTCCAGCACCCAGACCAGCTCGTCGACCAGGCTCATAACCTCGGCATTGATAAGCGGCGCCTTTCCGCTATCGGACATGAGAAAGACGGGCATGAGGCTGTTTCTGGTGCGAATCAGCTTGAGCAGCTCTCTGGCTTTATCATGGTTTGTGTCGTCATCGCATAAACTCCAATCCATAAGTATGCACTGAATTGAGGGATCGGAGAGGATAACCGATTTGCCATCGTCTGCTGAGCATGATTTGATCACCTCGGCATCTCCTTTCTCCAGCTCATCCACCAGGGAGCGCACGGCTCTGCCTTCTGCGGTGGGCAGATCGATCTCATCGTCTACTATCAGCACCTTCATTCCCAGCGCCAGATCTTTAGCTCTTGACATCCGACATCACACTCAGCATGTATTATCCGGATGTATTGCTGAAGTTCATTATTAAATCTTTGTAGAACCGTTGAACGATTCTATGTCCATGACCTGGTTTATTTTAGTCTGTATCTGCATTTGTTCAGCAATTTTGCTATTAATTTTTTTGTAATATCAATAGCGATAGAATCATTCGACTGAGGTATGCCAAAATAATTTATACTTAAATGCATCATTAATGTACATATTTGGAGTGAGGTTAGACTATGAAAATTGTTCTGTCTATGGTGGCAGCGTCTCTGTTATTGTTGATCTCGCTGTCCACCTGTTCCGCCAGCCTGGCTCAGTTTGCCGGTGACTGGAACAACGTTGATCCGAATACGGGAGGAATAACCAAATTGAGCATTGCCGTCTCCGGGGCATCCGCCAATGTGCATGCTTGGGGCAAATGCCATCCCACTGATTGCGACTGGGGCAGCGTTAATGCCTTTGCTTTTGCGCCCGATGTCTCCTCTGATCTCGTCAGCCAGGCGCAGGCTCTGATGGCGACATTTGTTACATCATTCTCTGAGACCAATCTTTTCATAAATGCTCAGGGTAGCCAGCTAATTGTGCAATCGTATACTCGCTTCACTGACAACAGCGGCAGGAGCAACTATGGGTCCCGCGACGTCTTCAAGAAGGGCTCTTCCATCAGCGCCGTCGGCACAATCGCTGAGATTCAACCCCTGCAAAAGTACGAACTGCAGGAAATTCTCCCCATTAAGAGAAAGGTCGTATACAGTTGAAGAAATAAGATATAAGTGATTTAAGAGGTTGATAATATGAGAATGATTTATCCTTGCCTGGCCGCAGTCCTGCTGCTTGTATTGACTGCCACTGGGGGTCTTGCCAGCATGACCCAGTTTGCTGGATCCTGGACGAATGTCGATGCCAGTACCAGGGGCATCACCAATATGGATATTTCCGTAATGGGCAGCAATGCCAAGGTACAGGCCTGGGGCAAATGCCATCCAACTGATTGTGATTGGGGGACGGTGCAGGCTCAGGCCTTTGCGCCCGGCGTCTCATCGAATCTCATCGGCGGTGCCGATACCCTGATTGCTGTTTTCGATACCTCCTTTTCCCAGACCACGCTGGTCATAAAACCGAACGGCGACCAGCTCATTGTGGACTCTTACGATCGCTTCCTGGATAACAGCGGCAGAAGCAATTACCTTGCCAGGTATACCTTCCAGAAAGCGGCTCCAGGAGGCGCAACGCCCGCGCCCGGCGGAGAGACGCCCGGTCCGGGTGAGGCTGGCCCAGGCGAGACAGGTCCTGGCGATATGGGCCCTGGTGACACGGGTCCTGGTGGATCTACTCCCGGCAGCACACCGGCACTGATAGACCTCACAGGCGTCTGGCAATGCGATGATGGCGGCATTTACTATGTTCGCCAGCTGGGAACAACCGTCTGGTGGTACGGCGAGCGGGATCCGAATACGCCCAGCTGGTCCAATGTCATGCGCGGCAGCATCAGCGGCGGCATGATCAATGCGGAATGGTCTGACGTTCCCAAGGGAAGCGTAATGCAGAACGGCAATCTGGTCCTTCAGATCGTATCCAACAACGAGTTGGTTGCCGTTTCCAAGACAGGAGGCTTCTCCGGATCGCACTGGACGAGATAGAGGACACAAATAAGGATAAAAAAATGGTCTAAGAGAGGACTAAAACGGGACCAAAAGCGGGCTCCCAGGCCGGGTTTTTCTTTTTTTCTTTTTTCTTTCTCCGTCCAATCTTATCGTTTCTCTTTTCCCCTATCTTTTTTATGCGATTATGGCAAAAAATTGCAATTCAGGCCCAATTCAATCCTGCCATCATCTATCCGCATCTTCCCGGCTCGGCAGAATACGGTCTATTTTCCTTCAGGCACCACTGCATCTGCTGCATTATCGGCTCGATTCTGCCGCGGGTATCACTTTTTAGCTTATCGGCCATGATCTCGGCTAGGCTTCCCTGCTCAATGCGCTTTGCTATCAGGGGCAGATACCGCTTCTCCTCAGCGGTCGCGCTTCTCTGTGCAGCAATAAAGAGCTTCTCCAGCTCCGGGCGCATTCCTGCCACTCCCTGGTGCATTGCCTTTTCCAGCATCTCCAATAGTGCGCTCTCATCCTCCTCCAGGGAGAGCTCGGAGCGCAGCAGTGCCAGCAAAAATGCCGAGAACGCCATATCGGAATGAAGGCACTCCTGCTCATCGATGGCTTTGACCTCCAGGCATTTTCTGGTGAACCGGACGATCACGCCCCGGGAGTTGACCCACTCCCGGCAGAGGATCGAAGCTTCGCTCCTTTTCAGCTGGCTGTAGATTTTGCGGTTGATCTGAACGTAGTCGTCAACCTTTTGCAGCTTCTCCGGCAGTATGTCATGGCAGATATCGGGAATGGCAGCCTGATTTTTCCGGTAGTAAACCAGCCGGTTATCCATGTAAGGGGTGAGCTTTCCCTCTACCATCGGCGAGGAGGCGGAGACGGCAACAAGATAGGGCATTAGCGAGCGGATTTTGTTGAACATAGCGATCAGCTCCTCATTGTCAGCATAAGGAATGTTGATCTGCAAAGCCTGGATATTCAGCCAGCCGTGCTGATTGATATTAAAAAGCCGGTCGTAAGCCTGATAGTACTCCTGCTCATCGTGATCCCAGTAGGTCGTCTCTTCCAGCTTGAGCAGCGGATGCATCCCCAGGCCCATAAACCCATAATCGTAATTGGTGGCCCTGTATAACTCGCAGAGGCCCTGATAGAGGTTGCTCTCCAAAAAGCTAAGGCTTTCTGGTCTTATCGGAATCAGCTCAATGGCATGCTTCTGAAGCTCCTTGGAGACCAGTATCCCGCCGAAATGAACCTCATGATCCACCCGTCCGGCGATTCTCTCGATTATCCGGTCGGAGATGGCCAGGGGCCTGCCATTCCTGTCATTTATGGAGTACTCGTGCTCCGTTCCGACAGGTGAAGCTGCACTCAGCGCCTTATGCAATGCTTCTGTCATCGTCTTTTACCGGAAAGCGCGATCTCTGCCACAAGATCCGTCTCCGGCTCCTCGATCTTCAGGATCTCTGCCATCTCTGCTGCGGGCACGGCATCGATCAGATGCATGATATTTTCGACTGCCGCATCCAGCAGCCCGTCATAGGCTTTTTTATCTGCCTTGAGAAATCGGACCATCGGACAGATGCTCTCCCTTTTGAGGAAGATCTGCAGCACGTTCTCTTTCATATCAAAGGTAAATGGTCCGGCTATGCAGGTCTCGGGCTTGAAGGAGTGGATGCTGCATTTGCCGTCCTTAAAGAGGATGCAAAACCCATCTTTTTTCAGGCGGAGCCTCTTGTATCCGGCAAACTCCACAGCGCTCGCATCAACGCCGTTTTTCATCAGTATATCGATTCTCTCCTGGCTCAGAGGGGGCCGCGCTTCAAAGCAGCAGCCTCCGTCCAGATGGCACTCTTCGCAGGCCCGGCTCAAGGCTTCACACAGGTAATCTTCCATCGATTATCATCTCTCTACAAATCGATCTATAATCTATCTAGAAGTCGATCTTGTATGAGTAGGCCTCTTTTTCTTCCAGGTCGGATGTGCTGGATATGCCGGCGGCAGCTCCCAGACCATACTCGCCTTCGAATCCGTGCGGGCCCAATGCCTTCATAGAGAGCTCTTCAGCATAGCTGCATGCGTCTCCCGTCATCAGGTAGGAGATGATCTTCTGGAACATATCCGGATAATGGGCATCCTCTCC
>DAONES010000111.1:0-5587 GCA_035403205.1 Methanothrix sp.
GTCCACTACTGGTTCTACGTTCGCGGTGCAGAGACGCTTTGCATGCTCAGAGAAGAAGCCGTGGAATCAAAGATCAGATAAGTCTGGCAGGCAGCGGCGTAATGCCGGCTAAGTTGCCACTCTTTAGGATTTTCTTTTTCGTGTTTTCTATTTTTCTATTTTAGCATCCCTTTTCATCTGACTAAAACCGCCCGTACTGGAGAAGCTTCTGCACCCTCTATCCTCAGGGGCAGGCAGATCAGAGTATATCTGCCGCATGGAACTGCTTCAAGGTCGATTCCCTCCAGGATTAGGATATCGTTTTCCAGAAGGACGCGGTGAACGGGAAGAGAATCGTCTCCATATTCATCTACGGAAAGATAGTCGATTCCGACCAGCTTCACCCCGCTGGCGACACAGAGCCGGGCCGCTTGCGCTGATAGGCTGATGAAATCCTCTGAAAAGCTGGTCTGATGCATGAGCCCCCGATGAGAGTTCCCTGTCTTGAAGAGCAATGCCTGGCCGCTTTTAATCCTGGATTCCAGCAAGCTGCCAGGCAGCACCGGACCGTCTCCGGAGACGCAGACGACCTCTGCCGGCATGATGAAGCTTCCCAGAGGATACTCATCCAGGCGTTTGCCGCCTTCCAGCAGATGAGCGGGAAAGTCCAGGTGAGTTGCAGCATGTGACCCCAGAGAAAGGGCGGACAGATTGTAGCCATCGCCCCTGTCCATCCTTTCCATCCACTCCTGGGTGAACGGCCGGTCTGCTGGATAGATGGGCGCCTCGTTAAGAGGAACGCTGATATCGTAAATTTCCCTAAAATTCTGGGTATTGTTCGAGGCGGATTCAGGTGTAAAGGGCATGAATGAAATTCATACTCTAGCTATTTATCAGGACCGCTTTCGCTGCGGCATCTCCTGCCCATTTGGATTTATATTAGTAGTGAACTACCGCGTCCTGGAGGGCGCGGCTTCCCACTTCATCGCCAAAACTTGCATCACGGATATGTGACGCAGCGGTTTGGGCTCTATGGGCTCAACGGGCTGTTCCATCCCTGTGATGACTATGTTTCTGGAAGCATTGTAGTCTCGATTGCATGAGAATCCGCAATAGGGGCACTCATGTACTCGAACAGACAGATCTTTCTTTACACGGCTTCCACAAGCAGAACACCTTTGAGTGGTGTTCCTGGGATCTACTTTTATCAGCTTTCGACCAGCACTTTGAGCCTTGTACGAAAGCATGAATATGAATTTGGACCATGATGCATCATGGATGCTGCTGGCCAAAAAGCCATTCCATCTTCCATCGTTAAGGTTGACAGGGATGAATGCCATATTCGCGAGCCACCTGGGCAAGGGGCTTGCCAGCTTCGAGTTCGGATAGTATTGATAGAGTAATTCCCTCCAGCAATTATTCTGTGGATCAACAACTATAAGTTTTTGGCATATCACTAATAAGCATTTTGGGCAATGAGGTAGCTTGTCATGGCTTTTACATCCGAGATTGAGATAGCAGGACCATTCAAGAAAGGTGAGGTAGGAAGAGTTGCTATTTACATGGTGAGAGGACCTTACCAGGATCAAAATTTCATGGTTGGAATAGTTGTACAAGATAACCAATTAGATCTTGACCTTGCCTCAAAAAATATTAAAGAAGTTTTCAATATTGTTTTAAATACTGCTTCTAAAAGTATGGAAAATTGGAGAGATCTACCCTGTTTCACCGCTATTATAGAGCCTAGTGATTCACCTAATAAGAGAACGGCTATTATTATTGCTAATAAAACGACGGAGACAAGCTTGGAGAGGGTGGCGGAGGAGATCCTATCGACGCTGGTATTTCAGGGTAAAAAAGATGCAAGCGATGGAGAGTATTCCATTTCAGAATCCCTCTCTGAAGACGTCCCCGGAATCAGAGAGATTCGCGTCCAAAAGATGGGCGAAGAAATAGGAACTACCATCTTGGTAAACGATGGCCTGGAGGCTAGTTCCAAAGAGGATCTCGCAGAAATGTATTCGGAGCTCAGGCCCTATCTTGATGAAAGGGAAAGAGCTATGTATCTGCAAGAAACGATCGGCTACATCAAGGCTGATAATCTTATATTCGCATTCCGTTCGTATTACTATGCGATCTTATTTTCTACCAAGAATACAGAGATTGAAGAAGATGAGGTAATTGCAGTAGGTATGTACCTAATGGAGGCTCTCCGAAAAAAGGGTCTTCCAGATTATGTTGAGTGGGTGGCTAGCACCGTTGCAAAACGATCCGAAAAAGCATGCAAATATAACGAGGCCATTGAAGCATGGAGATATGCAGCCATTGCGTGTGAGTGCATGGGCAGGCTGCAAGAGTGCAGGGATCACTACGAGAATGCTATTAAGAATTTGGATTTATCAATTGATGAACGGATCAGAGCACGGCTTCAAATGAGTTATGGCATATCGCTAGTCGTTCTCCTCTCACATTGGGAAGCAGAGAGCATCCCGACAAGGATCGATAATACTAGTATCAGCGAGATGATCTCTTGTGCGGAGCGTCATTTGATGGAGGCAAAAGATGCTATCGCTAAATTTGACGATGAAATGGCAAAGTGGTCTCTCTCTTCTATTGGCCTCGATCTCGTTCGCCTTGAGGATTTAAAGGGAGACCACCTAAGTGCAATGAATCGATTAAGGGATCTTCTCACGAGCAGTAGTGGTGAGATTATTTGTCGAGATCCAAGGCTAGTCTCTACCACATCTATTTACAATATCATGATCCACAAGAAATTGGCGGATGAGGATCCTAAATGGCGTGGGGCATATTACCAGTCCTTAAATGATGCCGACTCGCTCTTAAGATCGCTGCCCTTCGTGGCCATTGATAAGGGCTTTCTATTCCATATCTTTCGTGGAGATGCCGCTCTAATCGGCGGCTACCTCGATGAGGCCATAAGAGATTTCCAAGAAGCATATGCCCTCCAGATAGGTCATGATAAATTCGAGGTTCGACCTCCTCAGCCGGACAGCAAGTATGGGCGGTATGGCGGATGGCAGATAGTTGACGTGCGCGGGCGTCTTCAGAGAGCTCTGCTGGAGCAGAAACACGACGATGCAGCAAATCTCGATGAGGATTCCCAGTCGCGCGCCTTCCTAATAGCCGACGATGCTAAAGGCAGGTTCTTTAGGAGGGATATCACCCTCTCGATGTTCAAACCTCAGAAAATCCGTTCTCCGATGCGCTATGCATATGGAAAGAGTCTAAGAGATGCTCTTATGAAGGGCACATTTGATCATCGCATCCTTATGGCAGATTACGAATGGTACGTGAAGAAGGATTTAGAATCCGATGTCGCAGATGATCCCGCCATAGAGTTAGGGGTGGATCTCATTCCTGAAGTAAGTGATATTTGGAAAGCGCTATCTGTAAGCCCTTACAAAGTCGCTCTTATATCCCTCTATGCTACATCCCAATGCACATATGCCTATGTGATAAGGAATCCTAAGCAAGAACCCTTAGTATTCAAACTAAATATTGATTTAAATAAGCTGGAGAAGATCGTCTCATATCTTCAGACTGGAATCAATGGGAGCCAAAGGTATCCTCCGATCGAATCGAAAAATCCTGAATTAAGAGCTCGCTTCTTTAAACCTTTTCTAGAAATAGGAGAAATGTTTAACCCCATTATCTCTGCATTGAACGATTCTGACCTGATATTCTTGTCCCCTCACGGTATGTGGCATAATCTCCCCCTCCACGTCTTGATCTTACCTGCGTTGTGGGATATGGGCAAGAGCCCTGCCTTCTCATATATACCTAGCCTAAATTTGCTCGATCTCATAAGGGAGAGATATGCTTCAAAATTGGTTCACTTTAAAAGCATAGGTCTGACTACATCACCCGCGGCCGATGATTCTGATATGGCGAAAGAAGCTTTCTTCTTCTCGCATAAAATGTTGGAGGGTATTTTTAAAGAATCTGGTGTCACCCTCGTTGAGTCTTTTGGCAATGCTGCTACAGCTGATAGGTTCTTCCGAGACACTCTAAACGTGGGACTTCATCATGTGCTGGCCCATGGCAAATTTGAGATTGATGATAATCCAATGAAATCAGGTCTGCTTCTGGCCGATAACACAGGTCTCGGTATCAAAGGGGCGGTCTTACTAGCTGCTGATGGGAGGGCTGCACTGGACGGCTTAGGGATTATGGCAAATGGAACTTCGGCAGATCACGTGACCATCCAGGCTTGCTCTCTAGGCAGAAGCTATTCCTCTCGAGGTGATGAGTTCTGGGGAATCAGCCGTGCACTCTTAGCGGCTGGGGCGAGCAGCGTAATAGCCCCTCTCTGGGATATAGACTTAGGATCTTCGACTGCCCTTCTATGCTCTTTTTATAAGAAATGGCTTATTGATAAGCAGCCTAAATTAAAGGCATGGTCCGAGGCACAAAGAGATTTCTATCTGGATCGAGTAGCACTAGAACGGTCGCATTTTTTCCATTGGGGCGCTTTTTGCATGATAGGCTTTTGACTTTGCTATTTAAATCGCTTAAACGATATTCTACTAAACTTTTATTCCTATCAGATTGAAATATTGAGTAATGAGGCGAAAACAGCCTAAATTATGGTGGTTTAGAAAGTATTATTTAGGGGCTGGATGATGCTAATTGCAGAGATGAGACGGCCCGTTGTTACCATAGAGCCCAAATCGCTGCGTCACATATCAGTGATGCAAGTTTTGGCGATGAAGTGGGAAATTGCGCCCTTCAGGACGCGATAGTTCACCACCAGGATTAATGTTTATGTGGTCAGATACAAATAAGGGGGTAAGAGTTGATGGATATAACTGACATTAAAAGCTGTTTATCGACCCTGAGTAAATCCCAAATTGAATACATCTATGGCAGATTGATAACGAATCTAGAAGCAAATGAAGATCCAGTTGTAACTAAAGAAGAAGAGATTGCCCGTCTAGAGCGCGATCTGAGCTTTCTGAAGAGCTTGTCTAAAGATCATGCAATCACTCAAGATTCAATAATTTCTGAAAGAGATGCCCAGATCAATTTCCTGGTGGTTATCGCCGGAGTTTCTTCTGAATGCAATCGGATTATCTCCTGCTCTATTGAGGACTTAAATAAGGAGGAAGTAAAGCTCGATTTTGGGATTTCGCTTGCCCTTTGTATAATAGTTCCTGCTATTGCGGCGGCGATTCTGCGTCCAAAGGTGGAAAGGAGTACCCATGTGGAAACAGAAGTTACCCGAAAGCCTAATGGTGAAGTGATTGTGAAAGAGACAAAGGAGGAAACTTCCAGCTACGAGATTCAAGGCACTGATGACATAACAAATGTGCTAAAGGTGGTTCTTCCATTTCTCTAATGAGGTAAGTAGATATGGTTCTGTAGAATTTTGTGGTGGCGGCGGCTTGTCAAGACCAATATCAATCAACTATCAAAAGGGGATAACGCCATAAGATGCAACAGAAGTATCAAGCGATGAAGTCTCAGGCAAGACCCAAATCCTTTTTGCTCCCGAGCGCAACTTACTTCCCATGCACGATCATAGGCACGAACATACAAAAACCGAACTCAGCAAAGAATCCGTAAATCATCTCCTGACCCACTGGAT
>DAONES010000112.1:0-5582 GCA_035403205.1 Methanothrix sp.
CAGAAGATGCATTTTGGTCGAGATTGCCAAATGGCTGCAAGCTTAACTTATTCCTGTCTAGAATGGAGGGCGATTTATATGTTGCGGGGTAAATTTAAACGAAATCGCGGGGTATATAAATGCCATACTTTCGGGACTCTACAAATGAATCCGCTACCCGATAAGATGATAAATGTTCATATAATCTAAGAAAATGCGCTCTCTATTCATAATTCTCCTCAATTAACTAAATATATCCTCGCAAGATAGCTCCTATCAGGAGGTTGATACCATATGCCCTATTGAAGTCTATACCACAGTTGCCTTGAATGTGTCTATTATCCTCCAAAAGCGAAATTGCAGATCTCCCAAGTCGTAGAACACCCGGCAAATGCGCCTGTCCTACAATAGCTCTCAAAGGTCGGCAGATGTCTCCTGTGACATCTCCTCGCACCGCAAAGGTGCTGCCGGCCTTTGCCACAGCTATTCATTGCGGTCTACTGCTTACTACTATCTCGGTCAGAATGCTTTCCGATCTCAGAAGCGAGCACGAACAACTCCCGGGTCTATGATCTCGCTCTTCAGATTGCAGATGGCGGCAATCTTCCGGCTCTTGATGATTTCCGGGAACACGGTCTCATTTTCCAGTTCGCTATCGCCGTACCAGCCGACCTCGATTATCCCTTCTTCCTTCGCGGGAGCCGTGCAGGATGCAGCGCCATCAATATAGTCGCACAGGTACCAGACCTTCACCATCTGGTATCGGCTGGCCCTCAAGTTCTCAATCATCACTGGCCATCTGGCAGCGCATTTCACCCCAGTCTCCTCTGCTATCTCCCTCTCGGCAGCGGACGCCAGCGACTCGCAGTCTTCGATCGCCCCTCCTGGGGCAACAAGGTAGGTACCTTTTTCGTCTCGATACCTGACCAGCAGCACCCTGCCATCCCTGATGACGATCCCACCGGCGGCAATTCTGTGCGCAATTGTCATCTCATGCTTCTCCCCATATGCACACATACTCCGATGTCATGCGCATCGGTCCTTTGCGCAGGTCCTCCTCAAGAAGCCGAAGACCCTTTTCGAACTGAAGATCATCTATTAGCTGAAGGCAGGAAAACGTCCTCTCCCTAAAGGGCGTGGCATCGGAGGTAAGCGATGTATTCTTGATCTGGAGTATGCATCGGCTATGGCATCGTAATCCGTCTTGATCATCTACGCCAACTTTCTCGCTTTTATGCACATGAACAGGGGGAATTTCATCAGTCTCTCGTATTTTTCGACGTTAAAGGCACGAAAATCCTCAGTGGGCTTAGGCTCCAGCACGGTCTCAATCACAAATCCGTTTTTCGATAATGCCTCGCAGATAGTGCCCAGACTGTGGTAATAGCCGGGCATGAGCACTCTTTTTCCAAATCCAGTCCAATAGCAGCTTATTTCTTGGGTTTCAAAATAGTTGTCCAATTTAAAAAATTGATATGAGGAAAATGGATGATCTGTAGAGAAGATAAACCAGCCTCCTTTGCGAAGGAGCCTGTGAAACTCAGCGAAGAGCGCCTTTTGGTCGCGCACATATCCAACTGCCAGAGTGCTCAGAATCCCATCAAACGAGCTGCTATCGAGAAAAGGCAGGCCATCTTCCATATTTGCGTGGTAGCATATTGCTCGATTCTCAGTCCGTTGGCGGGCGTGCGAGAGCATCTTTTCGCTTGCATCTATTGACACAACCTGTGCTCCCCGATCAAGAAGCCACTTTGAGTATACACCAGGGCCGCATCCCGCGTCCAAAATCTTCTTCCCATCTACCTCTTCTATGAGAGACATGGTCGCAGGGCGTTCGTAATAGGCATTGTGGGGCTTTGTATCAGCCTGAGCTGCATATGCATCGGCCAATTCGTCGTATGCATCATTGGAAATTGAATGTCTCATGTGGAACCTCGGTCCAATGATAACTAATCAGAACATGTATATTTAAACATCGATGTGGCATTCAAGGGCCTCTTATCGAAGTGCATGAATAATACCTCTGTCTGATTATTGTCAAATTATTGCAGTCTGCAAAAATCAGGAGACCGGTGAATGGACAAAGAAGGAGAAAGGAGCGTTGAGGAGCTCACATTAAGAATTTCTGGCAATTTTCCGCACAACCCCGGACCCATCACGCAGTCAACATACAAGGCTTATAAAAAATCGGTTATAAATGCTGACTTGTTGGATTTTTCTGGATTTAATTGTGTTTCAGGACCGACCATCAAGGTGAGCGGTGATAATGTGATTATGACTGCTTCGTTTCAGGCCCAGAGGTTGTTATAGCAGCAGTCAGGTACGGATTTATCCTGATTTGGACAGAGAGACTGTCGGACATATGCATGTAAGCTATGCTATTGCGAATATGGTGGGATGAGAATGGATGAGAACGATAAATGCGAAAACCTTTAGGTTTAGTTTTCTCGCAGGGCTCTTGGCATTCTGTCTGGATATGATTCTATCCGGCCAAGCTCGAAAAGAGCATGGCCTGGATAATTTTTTCTCATGCCTCGTTGTGAGGCTGCGAGCATGTCTCGACCACTTTTCCGGAAGGGTCGCTCCTTGAAGGACTTGCTTCACTCTATGGGAACGTGGGCGTTGTCATGCCGGGCATGCCAGTCGAACTGGGCATAGTTGGAGTGCTCATGCCGCTGCCGCTCATGTCGCCACCGTATGACGGGGTTGATGAGGGCATCGACGCAGTAGATGCCGGAGCCTGGACAGGCGTAATGCTGCTGGTGCTATTGGTGCTGTTAGTGCTATTTGTGCTGGTCAAATTGCCGGCGCCGCCGATCTGTGGCATATTCACAGAAATGTCTGCGGGAATCTGCACAGACACATTCCTGGAGACAGTCTGCATCGACATCTCCTGCATTCCTCCGTTCTTGCGTGATACGGCAAGCGAAGGCGATCCAGTCCCGCCGAAGTTTCCGGAGAGGTCCATGGAGACGGCGTCGTCCGTCCTCAGCATCAGATCGAGGCTCTTAAAGGTGGATGTCGTCCCGCTCGTCGGGTCCAGAGAGGTCATGAGCATCTGCAGCGTTCCCGGCTTGAGATTGCCAAGTGTGCTCATGCTGAACGCTCCCAGAGACGGGTCCAGGGAGATATTGATCCTTCCTGATGGATCGATCACCAGGCCGCTAAGGGTGATTCTTTGAAGATCGGTGTCAATGGAGATAGTCGGGGACAGATGGCTGCTGCTGCTCAGGCTGACGTTGTAGGCCTCATTCTCTGAGAAGAGGTCCATGCTCTGATTCTGGCCCTGCCCCAGATTGGCAACAGATGCTGCCATGGCAAATCCGGGCGCGATGATGGTCGTATTCGCCTGGTTTTTCTCGCTGCTGTTGGCAGTGCTGTTGATATCAATGGACAGGTGTGAGTCGTTAATCAGATTCAGTGGCAGTAGGATGACCGGCGGATAAGAGCCTCCTATCCCCTTCAGTCCGAATTTAAGGACTCTGATCTCAGCACCCATGATCTCATTTACGGTCTCGCCCGAGTCCAGGATGCCTGCTCTCTGGCCGTTTTCATCTGTAACCAGGGTGCGGGCTTTTCCGCTCTGCCATATCTGGATGCTCTTTGTGCCCTGTCCTGCCTCTGGGCTGGCGCTGCCGCCTGCGGCGCTCTTATCATCGCAGAAGTCGCATTCCTGCCTTCCTAACCGGGTGGAGAGGGAGACGATCTCCAGATTGTTTGTGCTGGCGTTGCCGGAATATAGGCTGTCCGGCTCATCCGGATTTGCCGAAGCCAGGTAGCTCCAGGAGTTGTTGATCGTATCCACCTCCACGAACCTGCTGTCCTTGGGCCAGTTATTATCATATACCATAATGTGGGCAGTGCCGTTGCCCATATCCTCAACCGCATAGGGCGTAATGGCATGGCCGCCGCTGCCATCGGGCAGATAGATGCCCATTACCCACCATTCCCTGGCGCTCGATCCATTGGCGAAAGCTGCCTCCAGGATATCCAGCACCGAATTGGGGGAGTCTAGGACCTTCTTGGACCCTCCGGGCCTCGTGACCTGAGTGGTCCACCAGTAGCCGATCTCGCGCTGTAGCAGTACATCTTGCAGAGATAGATCGATGACCTTGTTGCCGCCGAAGATGCCTGGGTTCGTCTCATTGTAGTACATAAGGCTGGATAGGACGGCAATGCCTTCGCAGTGACCGTTCTTCATGGCGGCTATGGCCTGGTTCATCCATCTCTCAGCCGGATAGGTGAGAATGCACTTGCCGCTCTCATTGCTGGCGCAGACTCTGTCGCCGAACATGCGCTGCAGCTCCGCCGCGGTGAGGTCGACGGTCACCGGATCGTCGCCATAGTTTTGAAAGCTGAATCCATCGATATTAGGACGGAAACCACTATCGTTTATCGCTGCTCCTTCCAGAGAGATGGTGCTGTTGTTCTCTGCTCCTGCTGCACAAAAGATGGTCGCAGATAGTGATAATAGTGATAATACTGCTATTGTTGTAAGATATTGCTGCTTCATAGTCGCCCTGCCCACACCGGATTGGAAATTGCCAATTGGTTTCGTTTCGTTTTTTGCATTCGGGACTTATACATCTTTTGCCGCAAAATGATCGCAAAACTTATATTATGGCCGGGGGATGGGAAAGAAAAACGGAACGGACATAGAAGAGGGGGTTTAGATATGAAGAAAATATTAGCAATAACATCAATAATCCTGCTGGTCGCCGTATCTGTCCTGGGTTTTGCTTTCGCAGATGAACAGGCGGCAGCCAATGATTCAATCAACGCTTCCCAGATAAATGGGACGGTGAATGCAACGCTGAACAATGCAACACTGGAAAATAGTACTCTTCTCAATGAGACCATTGGGAATGCTACCGCATCCGAGAATGATGCTAACCCATTTGCTGATGCCAAGAACCGCAAGCCCAGCGTGAGATAAGCTTTTTATTTTTTATATTTTAAAATTTAAAACCTTGGAATTTTAAGATTTAAATGTTTTAATTATTTTAATTAACATCAAGAATATCAGTTTTATCAAAATAGCCTCATCAGCTCTTCCGCTATGATTTTATAGCCCGCCTCATTGGGATGATCCAGCCCTGAGAGTATCAATCTTCCCAGGGGTGTTCCCGCGTTAACGGCACGCATCCAGGCCCCATAGACATTGACAAAGCCGACATCCATCTCCTTGGCAACTCTGTGCACCGTTTGATAGTAGTCCAGTACCATTCTGTCGTAGGGCGGCGTCTCCAGGGGCTGGGAGGAGAGAAGCAGTATCTCCGAATCCGGGCCAGAGCGGATTGCTCGCACCATCTCCACGAAGTTCATCTCAAACTCCTCCAGACCCAGGCCCAGGGCGCAATCATTGATGCCGAAGTTGATGGTGACCAGGTCCGGCTCGTAGGAGAGGACCGACCAGTCCAGCCTGGCCAGGCCATCCATGCTCGTGTCCCCGGAATTGCCGGAGTTGATCATCTCCACCACCGCCTCAGGATACTTTCTCCCGAGAAATTCCTTCCAAAAGGAGGGAAATCCGCGCCGCACGCAGTATCCGGCGGTGATGGAGTCGCCAAAGGCGACAATGGTCACATTGCAGCCGCTCTCCA
>DAONES010000113.1:0-5519 GCA_035403205.1 Methanothrix sp.
CATTCCCTCCATTCTCATCGCAGGCACCCACAGCGGCGTGGGCAAGACTACCGTCACTATGGGCATCATGGCCGCCCTTCGCGCCCGCGGCCTGAGGGTACAGCCTTTCAAGGTCGGGCCGGACTTCATCGATCCATCTCATCACAGTGCCATCTGCGGGCGACCGTCGCGCAATCTCGATCCCTTCATGATGGGCGAGGAGGGCGTGCGCCGCTCCTTTTTCTCGGCTCTTGCCGGTGCTGATGTGGCGGTGGTGGAGGGTGTGATGGGCCTCTTCGACGGCATGGATGGAACTGAGATCGGCAGCTCCGCTCAGGTGGCCAAGATGCTCGACCTTCCGGTTCTGCTGGTCATCAATGTGCACGGCATGTCGCGCAGTGCCGCCGCCCTGGAGAAAGGGTTTGCAGAATATGATCGCGGTGTGCGACTGGCCGGCACAATTCTCAATCAGGTGGGAAGCGAGCGGCATCTGGCAATGCTCAAGAGCTGCCTGAAGATGCCGGTATATGCGGCTCTTCCTCGCAAGAGGGAGATGGAGATGAAAAGCCGTCACCTGGGGCTGGTGATGGGCTTTGAGAAAGAGCACGACGTGACTGCTCTGGCCGCCTGGCTGGAAGAGCATGCTGCTATCGACAGGATGCTCTCCCTGCGCGCTTCTGCCTGCCTGGCGGAAAAGGACGGAGCCCCTGCGGAAAAATCCGTGCGAATAGGCGTTGCCCAGGACGAAGCCTTCTGCTTTTATTACTATGACAATCTGCGCGAGCTGCAGAGGCAGGGCGCAGATCTGGTCTACTTCAGCCCGTTGGTTGATGATCTGCCGGATGTGGACGGCCTGTACATCGGTGGAGGCTATCCAGAGCTGCATGCCGCCCGGCTGGAGGCGTCTACAGCCAGAATGCAGATCAAGAGGGCATCAGAGGACGGAATGCCCATTTATGGAGAATGCGGCGGGCTCATGTACCTCGGAGGGGAAATAGAGATGGAAGCAGGCTCATTCAAGATGGTAGGAGCGCTGCCCGGCTCTACCATTATGACCAAACGGCTGGCAGCACTGGGGTATGCTCAGGCGGAAGTAGTAGGAGAAAATCCCCTTGCCGGGCCGGGGAAGATCCTTCGCGGCCATGAGTTTCATTATTCGCGATTCAGCTGTGACCGCGATGCTAATTTTGCTTTCCGGATGGACAGGGGCAAAGGAATTCTGGATGGCCGGGACGGCCTGGTGGAGCACAATACGCTGGGCGGGTATTTGCATGCCCACTTCTATTCATTTTCTGTAGAAAGATTCATAGATCGCTGCAAGAAATATCGAAAAAGATAGAAGAAAAGAGATAGCGGGAAAGAGATAGACGAAAAGAAATCGCAGGAAAAATTGAGGGCCACCTGGGCAGACAATTCCAAGATAATGATGAGATAGATCGTATCTGGAATTTTATTAATTTATTGAATGCAAACATGGAATATCTTCGCTTTGTATTTAGAGAAAATATCCAATGTTTGGCCCTCATGAAATATATAGATCCGTTTTAGAGAAAAGTTTAAATGCATGTTCATGTTCATTTAGCCTCATAACGCAAATGGAGTGTAAACTATGAGCAAAATTAATAGTGGACTTGTGCTCTTCTCTCTCCTGGTTGTACTCTCTCTGGGAGTCGCTATTGGTGAGGAAGTTGTCGCTTCTGAGAATGCAAGCGAAAATGTGACTGAGAACGCTACCGAGAACGTAACCATCAACGCTACCGAGAACGTTACCATTAACGCTACCGAGAACACTTCCGTTGAAACCACTGAAGTGAAGGCTTAGGTAGGCTCTAATGCATTTCCGTCCATCCGGGCGGAAATCCTGGCAGGTTCCTCCTGCCGCTAATTTTTCTCATTAGCGATACATTCGCATTAATGGATCCAAATAGAAGGAAATTTTTAGAAAGGCTTATATTTTTCTTAGAAAAAAGCATTGTGTGAGGTACGAATATGAGAAGCTTAAGTGCGTTGATACTATTAGCTGCATTATTGACCTTATCATCGGGGTGCGTCCTGGCACAGGATGCCTCGAATGCTACAAATGATTTGAATGCTACGAATGAGAATGCTACTGCAAACATTGCGCCGGTTGTCGAAGCTGCCGCACCTCTTGCTGAGGCCGTGCAGACCTCATCAGCTGCTCCTCAAGAGACCGCATCAAGGTTCAAGCAGCTCTCTACCTTTGTTAAGGGCGCTGCCACAATCCTCGGAAAGAATGTAGCCCAAGAATACGCAGATGTGTCCAAGACCGCCAATCGCGATACAGTATTCACCCGGAATGCAGGTGTTTCAGCTCCTGCTGTGAAGGTAGGCATCACCCAGGTAGGTATAGCAGAGGACAAGTACGTCCAGGTGACCAACCGGGCAGTCGGAGCATGGGACCTGAATGGATGGACACTGGCCTCCGCCGGAAATACCACCTTTACCTTCCCATCGCTGACCCTTGATGAAGGCGCTTCTGTGCGCGTCCATGAGGGAGAGGGTGCAGGCACCAAGACCGATATTTACACCAATGCAACAGCACCACTCTGGATCGATAATCTGGTATCCCTGCAGGATGCAGATGGATCGGTCATATCCACTTATGATGTCTCTGCTGCTTTGGCAGCAAGCGCCTGGGTCGATCCCCTGGCCGGCCAGATCCAGTACTAGATCGTAGCAAGCCGCAATGATTGCAATATGCCGCAATATCAAGGCGGCATAGCATACTTTTTTTAAGATTGGAATACGAAGGGCCCCAAAATGGGACTCAAGGTGAACTAGTCCTCGTTGGAATGAGGTCTGGCTTCAAAAGAATGATGTCGGCCCTCACTTCCGGCCTCCAGGGCAGCTCTTAGCATCTCTATTTTGACCGGCTTGCTAATGTAATCATCCATGCCCGCAGCCAGACATTCCTCTCGATCGCTTTTTAGAGCGGACGCAGTCATAGCGATGATCACAGGCCCCTTCCCATCCGCCCATTTCTGCCTTATCACCCGCGTAGCTTCAAGGCCATCCATTTCCGGCATCTGTACATCCATTAACACCACATCGTAGTGCTGACGCTCCAGGGCCTGCAAGACCTCAATCCCATTGGCTGCCACATCCGATCGATAACCCAGCTTGCTGAGCATCTTCTGAGTTACAATCTGATTGATCAGGTTGTCTTCTGCGAGCAGTATGCTTAAGCTTCTATCGAGATTTCCCTTCATTTCAACCGCAGAAGCGGGCCGATCAATTTCAATAGCATCAAATGAGGTCGCTTCTGCCGAAATTGTGAAATGGAAGGTGGAACCCTTGCCGACAACGCTCTCCACCCACATTTTTCCGCCCATCATCTCCGCCAGCATCTTGCTTATGGCCAACCCCAAACCTGTACCGCCATAGCGACGTGCCGTAGATGCATCGACCTGATGGAACGACTGAAACAGATGCCCGATTTTATCTTCCGGGATGCCAATTCCAGTATCTTTTACTGCGAAATGAATCTCATATTCACCGTTATCTTCCCTCTTGCCTGAGATCGTGACCTTGATCCCGCCTTTTTCGGTGAACTTCACGGCATTATTGAGCAAATTGATCAAGATCTGGTTGATCCTGGTGGGATCTCCCAGAATCATGGTCGGAACATTGCCGTCAATTGCGAACTCAGTCGACAGATCCTTCTTCTTGGCATCTACCGCCACCATATCCAAAGAGACCTCAAGGCAGTCGCGCGGGTTGAACGACTGGTGTTCCAAATCCATCATCCCTGCCTCGATCTTTGTGAGGTCGAGAATGTTGTTGATGATAGTAAGAAGAGTATCTCCGCTGCGGCGGATGATTTCAACATCTTGCTTCTGATTCTGTGTCAGATTCTCATCCAGAAGAAGGCCGGTCATGCCGATTATTGCATTCATGGGCGTTCTGATCTCATGGCTCATATTGGCCAGAAATTCAGTCTTGGCGAGTGTAGCAGACTCTGCCTTCTCCTTGGCCCTCTCCAGATCCTCCTCAGCTCGTTTTCGTTCTGTGATGTCACGAATGGTTTCGATTGCTCCCCAGTAGTTTCCTTCAGAGTCATAGAGTGCTGATGCACTGCCTAGAAGATAGGTTTCATTTCCGCGAAGATTCTGTATGTAGGTTTCTGCTGCCAGAGTGTGGTCTTCAAGCTTCTTTATGGCCTTGTATTTTGTTTCTAGATTCTGATGAGATCCATGAACAGCGTTGATCAATGTAGGCCTGCGTTCCCCATAGAAGGGAATCGCATATTCATAATCGCCTTTTCCCAGGATCTGCTCCGCCTTGACACCTGTCATCTTCTCCATCGATTGGTTCCAGGATATGACTTTCCCTTCTTTATCAATTACAACTGTAGCATCTGGGAGAAAATCGATAATGCTTGCAAGCAGACGCTCAGACTCTTTCAGGGAACTTTCCGCTTTCTTGCGATCGCTGATGTTGAGAGCTACATGAACCACTCCTGTGACCTTATCATCTTCATTCTTTATGGGGCTGCTTCGAGAGAGCCAGGCCTTTTCATCAGGGGTTATCAATTCGCCTTCTTGAGATTGGCCGGTTTCTAGCGCCACGATGGCCGTGCAGCCTTTGCATGGACTATCTATTCCCTGGAGGATTTTATAGCAGTGCTTTCCCTTGATTTCTTCCTCAGGGATGCCAAGGCGACCTCTCACCGGTGAATTAACCCAGATAATGCGCATCTGCGTGTCAAGATAGATCACTGCCACTTTCTTCAGGCCACCGAGAATTGCTCCCTTTTGCTTTTCCGATTCCCGTAACGCTTCCTGCGCCCGGCTTCGCTCTGCCGTCTCTGCAATTGTCACCGCCAGAAATTCGTTGTTTTCATCAAAGACCACCTTCTGACGGATGAACATAAGTCCAATGAGAAGCGCGAAGGTGGCAGTTACTATGGAGTAGTTGACGATCTGCGAGAATTCCTGGCCCCAGATGAAGAGCAAAAACACGGCCCCTATCCCCAAGAATGGCATATTCTGTGTCCAGTTTACCCTCCGGTTTTGAAAAGAATCCCGGGACAAAGGCTTATCCGACGATGATATATTTGTCTGCAGAATTCCTGCCAGCCCAAGAAGGAGGTAACTGATCACCCAACCGCTATCCAGAATGTCTCCAGAGACGAAAGTTCCCTTCTGCATCTGAATGCTGAAGATCGAATCCGTCAATATCTGTGTTGCACAGCTCGCTGCCAGAAGGATGATTGGACCCTGTTCGAAATAAGCGAGCTTTTTAAATAGCAGCTCTATGAGGGCGATGAAAAGCACCAGGTCCATGACCGGGTAGGCCAGGGAAACCACAGACTCCCAATCAAATGTTTGTATTGAAATAATAATTGGACCGATCAGCAAGACCCAAAAAACCAAAGCGATCGAGACAATAACAATCGCTGCATCAAGCAGGATCTTGATCTTCTCTCTGGAGGAGAGCGGTGCATTTGGCAGAAGAAATATGCCCAATGCAAAGAGAGGATAGAACATGAGATAACCAATATCAGCAACCGAAGGAAA
>DAONES010000114.1:0-5435 GCA_035403205.1 Methanothrix sp.
CAAAGACCGACTTGCATTTGATGCTGCTGTGCAGATGCTCGGATATCGCCCAGGCTAGGGAGAGGCCGTCAAAGGTGCTGGTCCCCCGGCCAACCTCGTCCAGCAGCACCAGGCTGTCCTTGCTGGCTGCTGCCAAAATCGCGGCCAGCTCAGTCATCTCCACCATGAAGGTGCTCTGCCCGGCGGATAGGTCATCGTAGGCTCCCACCCTGGTGAAGATGCGATCGACCAGGCAGAGCGAGGCAAAGGCGGCGGGCACAAAGGAGCCAGCCTGGGCGAGGATGGCGCAGAGGGCAATCTGCCGCATGAATGTTGATTTTCCTGCCATGTTGGGGCCGGTGAGAATCAGCAGCCTGTTTTTATCATTGTCCAGGAGCACATCATTGGGAACAAAGGCCCCACGCATGGCCTTATCGAGAACGGGATGCCTGGCCCCTCGCAGGAAGAGCTTGCCCTCATTGTTGAACTGCGGCCTCACGAGGCCGCTTTCGCTGGCCACATTGGCGAGAGCAACGAGCACATCCGTCTCGGCGAGAGCCGTCGCTTTCTCCTGGATGACAGGGGCCGCGGCCCCGATTTGGCCGCAAAGGGCGGCGAAGATCTCCTGCTCCAAAGAGACTGCCATCTCCTGGGCAGACAGGACCTTTGCCTCCATCTCCTTCAGCTCCGGAGTGATGAACCGCTCAACGTTTGCCAGGGTCTGCTTTCTGATGTAGTCCTGGGGCACCAGATGCATGTTTGCCCTTGTGACCTCGATGTAGTAGCCGAAGACATTGTTGTAGCTGATCTTGAGCGATTTGATGCCCGTCTTCTCCTTCTCCGCGGCCTCCAGGCGGGCGATCCAGCCCTTTCCGTCCCGCAGGATGGAGTGAAGCTCATCGATCCTGGCATCATAGCCATCTCTGATCACCCCTCCCTCTCGCAGGTGAGTCGGCGGGTCATCAACTATCGCCCTTTCCAGAAGAGAGACGAGATCTCCACAGGGGGTGAGCCGGTCCCGGAGCGCAGCGAGGTATGGAGAAGTGGCGCCCCCTAAAATCTCCTGCACCCTGGGCAGCATTGCCAGAGTATTCATCAGCACCACCAGTTCCTTAGGGCTGGCTGAGCGGCAGACGACCCGGCTCATCAGCCTCTCCAGGTCGCATGCTCCCTTCAGCTCCTCGGTCAGGCTTTCTCGCAGCAGGGGATCATTGCAGAGCACCTCTACCGCTTGATGCCTGCGGTCGATTGCCTCCTGGACGAGCAGCGGCATCTGAATCCAGCGGGATAGGGTGCGCGCTCCCATCGGGGTCTTGGTCCGGGATAGAAACTCCAGAAGGGTCCCCCTCCTGGAGCGATCCCGGATGTTCCTCACGATCTCCAAATTACGCAATGTAACATCATCAAGGACCATGAACTCAGCTGTCGAGTAGAGGGAGACCTCATTCAGGTGCCCCAGAGCATCGAAATGGGTGGAGTGCAGATAGCTGAGAATCGCCCCGCAGGCCCGCGCAGCCAGGGTTTTATCCGCGAGGCCCAGCCGTTCCTTGCAGTCCGGACCAAAACGGCTTATCAGGGCGGCGGAGGTGCTCTCCTCTGAGAAGGCAGCTTCATCCAGGATCTGCAGGCTGGAGCCGGCGGGCGCAGCAAGAGGAAAAGCGGCGATGCACTCGGCAGGCCGGAACTTGGCCATCTCGGAAGATAGCCGCTCCGCAGCAATCTCCGTGGTTAAAAACTCTCCTGTGGATACGTCCACAAATGCTAGCCCAATCCTCTCGCCGTCTCCCAGAGCCTCGCCATCATCCCTCTCCTTTGCAATGGCTGCAAGAAAATTGTTGCAGGACTCGTCGAGCATTGCAGGCTCAATTACCGTTCCCGGCGTTACCACGCGGGTGATCTGCCGCTTTACGAGCCCTTTGGCAAGCTTGGGGTCCTCCACCTGATCGCAGATGGCGACTTTGTGACCGGCGCGGATGAGCTTGGCAAGGTAGGCCTCCAGGGCATGGTAGGGAACGCCTGCCAGCGGTATCTTATTGCCTTCATCGTCCTTCTGGCGGGAAGTGAGTGTGATGTTCAGGTCGCGGGCGACGACTACGGCATCCTCGGCAAAGGTCTCATAAAAGTCGCCCACCCGAAACAGCAGCAATGCATCCGGGTACTGCATCTTTTCCCGGTAATACTGCTCCATGAGGGGTGAGAGCTTGGACATAATCCATCTCTGTTCATGCGTCTCCTGTCATATCGCTTTCGGTAAGTGGTTGTCAATATGTATATGATATGTATTTATTATTTATATATTTGTAACCTGCTTTTTGTCTTGTTGGTTTTGAAGGGTTTGGCGAAAACGCAAAATATTGATCTTAAGGGTGACATAGGGGCTGAGACCCTCAGCACAGTATTAACCGGCATGAAACTGAGTGGCGACCCGCCTTGCGGCGTCAGATATGAGACTCATTCAAAACCAAAAGAGTTCGAATTCAAGGATTGGGGCGCATTCAATCTCATTGGATTTCTGGCAGAAGGATATTTTGCAGGCTATATCGAGAATACAAAATACGCCGAAAAAAATCTTTTTTTCAAGCAATCCTCTGATAATAATGTGCTATCTCATGGTCGGCTACTGAAGGTTCTTATTGATGATGATACGGAGCGGACTGTTGTCTCGAACTCCCCCCTCAAGTTAGCGGAAGGCTATGAGCTGAATATTACGTCTATTGATCTCGATGGCAGAGAGGTTAATATCGAGCTCTCTAAGGATGGATCGGTTGTGGATAAAAAAGTCGTATCCCCATCCAAGGACGGGGCAACCATGGCCGACAGGACTTATTTCTACAAGAATCCTGCAGTAGGCGATCTGGGGAGTTTGATTACCATTGCAGTTCACTTCAAGAACGCCTTCCGCGGCTCCGACACAAACCTGGCCACCGTTGACGGTATCTGGCAGCTTTCCATTGTCCCAATCGATGTCGAGGTCGACACTGAGTATGACAAGATGAGAATCGCAAGCGTCTCTGCCGACACAATCACCATGGACAACAAGGACAACACAATCACTCTGAGCAAGAACAAGGACATCGATCTGATGGGCGACATCAAGATCAAGACATCCGACCAGGATGTAATCGACGACGTTAACCCGCAGAGATACTACATCTACAAGGAAGTAACCATTGGGGGGGCTGCCGCACCCGTCGTTGAGGCCGAACCCGCGGTCGAAGCCGCACCAGCCGCGGAAGAGGCCCCCGCGGTCGAGGAGAATAGGACTGCAGAAGCTCCTGTCGCCGAAGCTGCTGCACCGGCGAACATGAGTGCCAATTACGCTTATGAAGCGAAAAAAGGAGAAAATTTAGCTTCATTCGAAACTACAATTTATGCAATAATTGCCGTCCTATTCTTATTTGGATTTACAATACTTCTGAGTCTGGCTGAACTGTGGGCCATAAAAAAAATTGGATTTGATGTAGCTGCTAACTTGAGCATTAAAGGCGAATATGGCAATTCGGGCATCCAATTTGATGCTGTCGGCGTAATGGCATTTCTTATCTTCCAGCCTCTAATGATATTTTACCTTGTGAACGAAGTTGCAGCTATGCTTGTCAGCTAAGAATAAAATTATGAAATGCCAGTATTCCGGCATTTGTTTCATATCACTTACTAAGCAGTCTTCTCGCCCTCAGCGCTTCCCGTCCAGGAGTCGCTGCCCGAGGCGAATGCCTGGTACTCTCCGCCAGCCAAGCCCTCGCTCAGATCGAGCTTTAGCTTGTAGAGGTTGATTGTGCCCAGGGAGACCACATTCAGGTCCAGGGCGGAGTCCACAACGCTGCCGGATACGGTCGCGTCCAGTGTGGTCTCGCCCACTTTGATCTTGCCTGCTCCGAATACATCATTTCCCTTCTGGAAGAGGATGACTGCCAGATCTCTCTCTACGCTGTCATTGAGCACAAAATACCAGCTTCCGTCAACTCCTGCGACATTTGCCTGATCAGCCTGGGCAGGTGGCAGCTCAGTATCTGTGGCTGCGGATGTGCTGGTAGCAGTTGTTGTCTCTGTAGTGGCTGTGCTGGCTGCAGTCGTGCTGGTCTCTGCCTCTTGGCTGGCAGACTCAGCTTGAGACCGGGATTCCTTGGCGCTGTTGCCACCACCGGTCAGTGTGCTGGGCATGGTCCAGTCCAGTGAGCTTTTATTCTTTTGTTGCTCTCTTGATGCCTGAGGTGTCGGCGCAAAGCCGGTCGGATTCCCATATACTGTCACCTCTCCAGAGGAAATCATTTCGTCCGCGTTATTGCTGGGATTGTCCCAGTCGATACAAAGAGCAGTCACTGCCAGAAAGGCAATGAATAGCAATAATGATAATAGAATAATTTTAAGTCTCATGACATATTCACCTTGCATTTGTTCAATTCTACTGCCATTGCCGTTGTTATGAAAATTATTAGTTGATAAGCCTGGTGGTTATACGACAAACAACGATCTATAATAAATTATCTATTAAACTAGCTCTAAAAAATAATGGTTTAAAATCTAATTGATCTTCCCCATGGCGATTCCTTTCCAGGGCACATAGCTGGCACTGTAGCTATTATAGTCGCCTGAAAGAGATTTACCGTTCATCTTCAGAGAAAGTCGGAAGAGAGTTAAGTCGTCGGAGAGAATGTCCATGTTCAGAGCATTTCCACTGATGGTTCCGGTTGCCATGATATTTTGAGTGTTGATGCCCACTGCGATTGTGCCTTTGCCAAATACGACATTATTGGACTGGCACATCTGCAGAGAGACATATCGATCCTGGCTGTCCATCAGCTTCATGCTCCAGGTGCTGGTGGGGCTGAGCAGCCTCGTCTTGGGCTGAGATGATTGAGTGGCGCCAATTGATCCAGGCAGATTCTTTCCGGTTATCACTGGGGTAGCATTGCCCAGCTGATCCTGCTCCCCCGGACGGAAGATGTCGTCACCCATGGTCTTTTTTATGTCCTGCATGGCAGCATCACCGCTGGGGTCCAGCGGATCATCCGCAGCCACCGCGACAGCAGCCAGAAATATGAGCATCATAATGCTGGCAATAGACTTTATATTGGCAATTTTCATTTCTTTAACTTCCCCCCCAATTCTTGTGACAATAATAGAACGAAATGAGAATATCCCTATGAAAAGGCAATCTCATTCCGAGATTGCCTTCTGCACCACGATCTTCTCACCGGCCTTCATTCGCTTGATAATGCGCTTGGCCATCTCCGATGACTTGGCTACCCGTATATCGCCTCTTCTGCCCACGGTAGCTGTGAAGACCGGCTCCTCGCCTACAAAGACCTCCACCGATTCCCCTGCCATTCCCTCCAGCCAGATGATGAGATGCTTGGCTGTATCTTCCACCTTGGGAGTTGCCAGAGGCGGAGCATCCTGTGTGCGCACATCGATATGCAGCCCCAGGTTTTTCTCGATCTGGTCGATGTTCTTGC
>DAONES010000115.1:0-5426 GCA_035403205.1 Methanothrix sp.
GTGAAAAGGAAAGAGCACCGCCAATCCTTCGTTCTTCTCCCTGGCAATATCTGGCCAGTCAGCCTCTTCGCCTCAACATTGCGCCGGCATTGCAGGCAGACGCGGGTCCACTCCAGGCCGGCTGCATCCTTCTGAATCTCTGCAGGCAGCGACGACTCAATCATCTTGAGCATGCTCTCTGTGGCATAGCGTGACCCGCAGATCTTGCAGACCGCCATATCGAAGGATGCCTCGCACTCAGCTGCCGCCCCGTCGTGGGCCGCGAGCGACAGAGCCTTTGTCGGGCACGCCCTCACGCATAAATCGCACCCTTCATCTCTCTTCTCATTGCAGCTCTTCCAGCGCATAGTTATCCTTCCGTCCGCCTCGCTTCTGGCTATTTTCTCGCTTGGGCAGACGTTGGAGCAGGACTGGCAGCCCAGGCACAGGCTGCTATCAACTTTGATCATCTTACGCCTCCCGGTGTCGCCAATGCCAGGGCAGTACGCGAGCGCGCTCTTCTCATTGCTTCATCGAAGTCATCAAACAGAGCCTGAGCCGGGCAGGCGGCGACGCAGGCCGGCCCGCCCTCCCGGTCCCGGCAGAGGTCGCACTTATGGGCGATCCTGTCAACCCAGACCACTCCGAAGGGACAGGCGAAGGCGCAAAGGCCGCATCCGGTGCATTTCTCCTCATCAAAGATCATCATCTCCCCATCTTTTTGCAGGGCTCGAGGTGAGCAGATCGTGGCGCAGCAAGCTGCTTCGCATTGATGGCAGAAGATAGGAACGGCTGCCAGGTCCTCCACGTAATGCACATTGAGCCGTCCATTGCCCTCATGCTCTATCTGGCAGGCTGCCTCGCAGGTGCGACAGCCAATGCAATTACTGATATCGATGTAAATCGGCATTTGATTCCTCCAGTTTCTCCTGCATGGAGATTGCGGGCTCACGACGGATAGGTGATGGGTTTCATTTTACATAGAGTCTTAAATGTATTGATTAGAGTAATGATGGTGAGAGGATAATAAGCTTTTGTCAGCGACTATATGATGCACGGATTGTTCTTCGCTGTTTTGCGTGAGATGAAAAGAAAACAGACCTGGTTTGGATCATTTTTGCCGGAAGATCGACATCTTGATTAACTTTCGCAGCCGTACTCGGTCATGATATGCAGCAAGAAGATTCCCGCCACCAGGGCTTTCGCATTCTTGTGGTTGTCTCCAGGCCTTTGGATCTCGACGACCTGCCAAATCTTGCCGACCAGTGGGCCCTGCAAAGCGGTCTGAAAAGGGTGCAGGCACCGACTTTTCTGAAGATGCTCCATCCGCCCACGGTGGAGGGCCTTCGCAGCGAGATTCTGAGCGGCTACGATATCGTTCACTTCGACGGACACGGTGCCCTGGGGAGGCGCTGCCCAAACTGCGGCGCTCTTCATCTGCCTGAGGAAAAGAAATGCGATCGCTGCGCGGCTCTGCTGGAAGACGAAGAGCCAAAGGGCTACTTTGCCTTTGAGAGAGAGGACGGATTGACAGACGCTCTGTCTGCGGAGGAGCTGGCTGAGATTGTGGCGAGCACGCCTGAGCCCGTGAAGCTGGTCTTCCTGAGCGCCTGCCAGTCTGCCAAAGGAGGCGATGCCAGCCTTCAGAATGTCCTGCTGGCCAGAGGCGTTCCTGCCGTCCTGGGGATGAACGAGTCGGTTCCATTGAAGGCGACTATGGCTTTGGCCAGGCCGTTTTACGCAGGATTGGGAGCGGGAATGACCATCATCCGGGCTTTTGAAAATGCTATGCCTGCTCTGAAAAAGCTGGAGAATGGTGGCAATCTGCAGAAGATCCCGGTGCTGGAGGGTCCTGGAAAGGATGCCAGGATTCTGCCTGCCAGGGTCACCGGCAGGGCAAGCTTTGAGGCAGAGCGGCTCTTTGGGCTGCCAGAGCACGAGTTTCTGGGGGGCTACATCCGGGACGATCCGCCGCGCGGGCGCAAGGGGCTTCTCTCTCAGGTCATGGATGCCCTGCAATCCGGGGAGAAGCTGGTCATCCTCACCGGGCAGGGAGGCATCGGCAAAACGGTGCTTGCTGCGGAAGCGGCGCGCAGATTGGCCTGGCTCTATCCTGGCGGAGTCTTCTGGAGGAGCGCAGCTGATATGGAGCGACTGGGCCTGGAGGAGACGCTCAACGCTTTTGATAATGTCTTTGGGATACAATTTCGCACGCTTCCACTGGATAGAAAAAAAGACATGGTCTTGAATTATCTCAGGAATTTCGATACCGCCAGCCTGCTAGTAGTGGATAACGCCGAGAGCATAAAAGACTCTGGATTCTGGCGTTTCCTGGAGGGCATCCCTCAGCCCAGCGCTGCCCTTTTGACCACGCGGGAGAGCCCGCCCTGCGGGGGCCGGGAGATCCGGGTACCTGAGATGGAGAGAGAGGAAGCAATCAGTCTATTTCTCAGGGAAGCCCGCCGGAGTTTTCCCAAATGGGGCGAGCGTCTGAGCGAGGAAGAGCTGAGCAGCCTGGCAGAGATAGCAGGCTTCATGCAGGGCCATCCTCTGGCCATCAAGCTTGTGGCAGGCCAGTCAACCAGGCGGAGCCTGGCTGGAATTAGAGATGAGCTGAGACGAAATCCGCCCAAAGGAGTATCTGAAAGATTTGATGTCTCTTACAATGGCCTGGAGGAAGGCCAAAAGGATCTCTTCTCCCGTCTGGCTGTCTTCTTCGGCTCGATGGACGAAAATGCCATTCGATCCGTCTGCCTGGAGGATGACCAGGAGGGCCATTCAAACTGGGAAAGCGATCTCGAAGAACTGGTACGCTGCTCATTTCTGGATAGAGTTGAGATTGCGGCTCTGGATAAGAAGGGCAATGAGGTCACGCTCTATCGCTACCGTCTGCATCCGCTCATGCGCCAGTACGCTGCATGCAAAGCTGGAGACGATCTCCTGGCAAGGCTTCGACCAAGAGCTGCAAAGCATTTCCTGGAATATGCCCGGCATTTTAAAGACAATTTCGACATGCTGGAATGGGAGCGAGAGAACATTCTCGCTGGAATGGACTGGGCAGCGGGCCTACAGAATTCATTCTCAGGTGAGTCGAAAATGGATGCGGCTTCTCTTGTTCTGAAATTTATGTCTGCTCTCAACAGATATCTGGACATGAGCGGATACTGGAGCGAATACAATTTGCGGCTGCAACAGGCTATTAAAGCTGCAGAAACAATAAATGATCAAAAACAAATTAGCGGTTGGGGTCAAAATCTTGGCGTTAATTTCCAAAGGATGGGCAAGTATGATGAGGCACGTGAGCTCCATAAGAAGAGCTTGGCAATCTCGCGAGAATTGGGCGACAATAGCGGCATCGTCAGTTCGCTGCTAAACTTAGGTATGCTGGCCCAGGCGATCGGCGATTATGACGAGGCACGCGAACTCTATCAGCAGAGCATGGCGATCTCACAAGATGTGGGCAACAAGAGCGGTATGTGCAAATCGCTGCATGTTTTAGGCAATCTGGCTCAGGCCACCGGAGAGCTCGACGAGGCACGAAAGTTCTACCAGCAGAGCATAAAGATTTTGCGGGAGCTTGGCAACGAGCGCGATAATTCGAAATTGTTTCACAACATGGGTACGCTGGCACAGTCTGCTGGAGAGTTAGACGAGACACGAAAGCTCTACCAGCAGAGCCTGGCAATCTCACGAAAACTAGGTGATCAGTACGGCATGTCCCGTGTTCTACATCAGATGGGGACACTGGCCCAGGCCACCGGAGAGCTTGACGAGGCACGCAAGCTCTACCAGCAGAGCATGAAGATATTGCAGGACCTGGGAGACAGGAAAGGAGTTGCCAGTTCGCTTCATAACTTGGGAATGTTAGCCCAGGTTAGAGGTTATCAAGACGAGGCATGCAAACTCTATCTGCAAAGCCTGGCAATCTCATTAGAACTAGGTGACAAGGTCGGAGAGTCTCGTTCTCTACATCAGATGAGCATGATGGCTCAGACCACAGGCGATCACGAAAAGGCAATCAATCTATGCCAACAGAGCCTGGAAATTAAAAAGGAATTGGGCGACAAAGGCGGAGTATCTCGTTCTCTGCACCAGTTGGGTATGCTGGCTCAGGCTAAAGGCAATCACCACGAAGCATTCAAGCTCTATCAACAAAGCCTGGCAATCTCGCGAGAATTGGGCGACAAGAGCGGAATGTCCCGTTCTCTGCACCAGTTGGGCACGTTGGCCCAGGCTGCGGGCGATCACCACGAGGCATGCAAGCTCTTCCAGGAGAGCCTGGCAATTGCCCATGACATAAGCGACAAGAGCGGCGTGGCAAGCTCGCTGCACCAGATGGGTATGCTGGCCCAGGCAACTGGAGAGTATGACGAGGCACGAAAGCTCTACCAGCAGAGCTTGAAAATTGTCCAAGAACTTGGCGACAAGAGCGGCATTGCTTTCACCAAGGCGCAACTGGCATTGCTGGAAGAGCAGATGGGGAATAAAAAAGAAGCCTTGCAGCTCATCGTTCAGGCTGAAGCGGCCTTCCTGGAATTAGGCAGCCCCTACGCAGAGCAAGCTGGAAAGGATAGACAAAGATTGGAACAAGATCAATAAGGCAAGAGATCGTCCATGCTCAAGATACAATGCTGCAATGAGAAATGCACCGCACCGGAAGGGATATTTCCGTGGGATGAGCGCCCCAATCTGCAGGCGGATGGCAAGCTGGCCAGGAAAGGAGAAGAAGGTGCCGTGTCCTTTGTGGAGCGATGCCCATTCTGCGGCATGAAGAACAAGTTCTATGTGACAAAGGTGCAAAAGAAAAGCGTAACAAGAAACATGATTTAGGGAGGAACTCAGAAATGCCAGGCAACCCAGCAGTTCCGGACGCTATCGGCGAGCCCGTCACCGATCAGGACGAGTTCTGGCTGGAGACAGCCCGCACCTCCGTCAGGGAGTCAGTCGCCTCGCTGGAGGAAGCAGCCAAGCAGCTCATCGCAGCCGTGACCCTGGTAGAAGGGATCTACTTTGCTGCGATCTCTTTTAGCGACCTGCGCAAGGTTATGGCCGTACAGGGCCCGGAGGCGTGGCTTAGAATCCTGCTCTTCGTCAGCCCCATCGTCCTCTGGCTTATCTGCCTATTCTTCGCCGTGCAGGTCTTTACACCCAGGAGCTACGAGACGAACTTAAGCTCGCCTCAGCTTGCAGAGCAGCTCTACCGGGAGCTGGTGGGCTACAAGCACAGAAATCTGAAGCGGGCCTACTGGGCGCTGCTGGCCGGTTTTGTGCCGCTAGTGGTATCTGTGGTGTGTTACCTGCGCTTCCTGGACGGGCCGGGTTGAAATCGTTTCTCTCTCTTTGCTTAATTGCCTTTAGATGATAATTCTTAAATTCCAAGGAGACTGAAATTAACTCATGAAATACACGATCGTTCTTGAACCACAGGAAGAAGGCGGCTTTACAGC
>DAONES010000116.1:0-5304 GCA_035403205.1 Methanothrix sp.
GACTTCTGGCAGCCGAATGGGTTCTCGTTTCCATTCTGGCCAGGACCCATCTGTGCTCCGTCCCTCATGAAGTTCGGGCAGTCACACTTCTTTTGGTCTTGTCCCATCGCGTCCGGCATGGAGAGCGCAGGCATGATTAGAATGCATGCAGCCACCAATGCAATAAAAATGCTGATCTTCTTCATTTTTTCACTACCTCCTTAAAGGATCAACTCAACTGATTTGTGAATTGCCCGATACCCACCATCCATGAACGATATAAAAATATAGAGCAGAACGATTATTTTTTGTAACTGATACGTCTGGCTAAAGTCGCACTATCAGGTTCAAAACCACATTTAAAGGTTCAGGATGGTTCCGGATAGACATATTATTCATGGTTTATGTTGTTTTTTGATTATCTCTCGGAATAGCGAGTCTTTAGCGATAATGACCTCATGCTTGCCTCTATAGATGAATCCCTTCTTCTTCTCAAATGATCCTGTCGTTATATCTGCCCGGCAATACAAAGGGCGGCAATTTCCTGCGCAGCCACGCAAGTAGAAGCCGTGCCATCGAAGATCGGCAAGGATGGAGATTCTGTGAGGGCATTTTAGCCTCAGTGGCTCTCGATCAGCGTGAAGGATGCAGATTTTGCCGATCGGAGAAAAGAGGCCTAGTCAACATCATCGGGCAAGCTCGGGCGATACTGCAGAATGGCTGTTGCGCTCTCGATCCCCAGGCTGGCCGGGACAGGAGCGGTTAGTACGCCTCTAGGTTTAAATATCGTTCAGTGCTAGAGTAATTTGGTATATGGATCGACATGAAACGATTGTCATGCCAGGATGAAGATCCAAACCAGGATGGTTATGCAAAATGGAGCACAAGAGATTGGCTGTTGCGCTGGCAGTTGTCTGCCTTCTGATTGGCTCTGCGTACGCGGTCGCCAAATTGATTCCCGCATCGGTAGACGAGAGCAAATGCATAGGATGTGGTGAGTGCGTTGGAGAGTGCCCTGCCGGTGCCGTATCTATCGGCGATGATGGAACCGCGGTCGTGGATAAGGAGAAATGCACAGGATGCGGCAAATGTGCTAAATCCTGCCCTGTTGAAGCGATCAGCACGGAATAGCTCTTTTTTGTTTTTCAAATCAATGCGGCGGCAATCATCTTTCGCGCTCTTGCAACTTTCGCCGCATAGATCGAGAATGTCTCTTTGCTTGAAATATATGGAGTCTTATCCAAGGCCTTGAGACAGTAAGAAAACGAAAAGATAAAATTAAAGGGATGCTTTTCGCTCGATTTCGGACTATATCATCATGTCCAACTGGTCTGATTGATGTAATCGATGAGATTGAGAAAAATGTGTCCCAAAGTCACGCTCCATAAATTCGTCTTCACTCTATAGGCCAGCCTGGTATGGCTTTGTCGATCTCCTCCATCAGCCGCCCCGTCTCCGCCAGGGACACGATCACCGTCTGGTCGTGCATGAGATCGTCAAAGGACAGCTTGCCCAACCCGTCGGTCCTTCAGCCACTGCCCTCGCTGCCGAAAAGATGTCATTGCGAAGGACGCGAATTGCCCGCATGAAGGTAAATTTGGAAACAATATAATTGCGCAGGCGACACTTCTAAAATATGTAGATAGGCGGCCTCAAAATGCTAACAGCTGGGTTGGCCTGCTAAACAGATACAAGCGGATTATGGGACGAAAAGCAAGCTTTTTTTGCGTTATGATTTTGGTTAAATGGCGGGCGCGCCGCCGGTTGCCGCCGAGGCTGCATGCCAGTTAATCCCTTCGCCTTCTCCTCCCCATATACCTGTAAGCGATAGTTACCCGCGGTGGGTCTGCTCCCTTCCGGGCCTGAACCGGTTCCCGCAATTATGGTACGCAGATCTTCCCTCAGGAAGGCCCGCGGACCGGTGCTATCCCTGCAGGACGGAGAATCATTGTCGGCAATGGGACTGAACACGCAATGCCCAGTGTCTTCCGCCAGCTTCGCCCCCCGCTTATCGACGATTTCGGGTTACAGGTGACGCCGAACCACCCGGACTGCCCGCCACTTTTAACATTGAGGTGAACAGCTAATAAAGCTAACGCCGAAAAGAGGTAACAAATTATGCCAGAAGACTTAGCCGGTAATATGGGATTTGTCATGGGAAACAAGCATCGCGAGAGGATCGTGCAGGTTCTGGGCTCCAAGGGCAAGCTTTCCACTGAGAAGATAGGCAAATTCGAGCGCATCCCAGCACAGTCCGTCAAGAAGATCCTGGGAGAACTTGCAGAACGAAGCCTGGTCTTCGAGAATGACGGCATCTGGTGCCTCACCGAGGCCGGTCAGGAGATAGAGAGAGAGATGAAGAAGAGGGCCTGATCCGTCCATGGATCTGATGCAGACCATCCACTCCAGGCGGAGCATAATGATCAGCAGTTAGTGGGCCATGCCCCCGCAAAAAATTGAACGAAATCATTGCCAGGGAACACCTGTGCATGAGCTTGTAGCATGAGCCGCTGTGCGCGTGCCAGGAGTGCGAACGAGCTTAAAATAAAATGGAGGGCACAGGGCGGCTGCTGCCCTCCTCAGCGGTATCCGCGTTCTATTCTAGCGTCTATTTGCTTTTTCCTAGAAAATGGTCCAGCTTCTCAAGGCAGCTCCAGGTCAATACCAGTTGAGAGAGGCCGATGGCATTTACGTACTGCTCCTGCCGGTCGCTGATCACGGCATAAGTTCCCAGGGAGTCGCACAACTTCTTTTCCAGATCGGCAATCATGGATTGGTGAATCTCTCCGTCTACCGTCATGATGCCCACCTTCTTGCCGTAGTAATCATCCTGCTGAAACTCGATGGAAAAGTTGTGCTCCGAGCTCCTCAGAATCTTGCTCAGATCGATGGTCAGATCGACATGGGATACAGGCTGCTCCATCATCTGCTGAATCAGCCTTACCGAGTACCAATCCGGTGCCGCTCCTGTCTCCAGGAGCGACGGATGAAACCTGGTGTCCTGAATCTTGACCACAATCTCGGCATAAATCTTCTGGATGTCCACGTAGAGCTTGTAGTCCGGCTCGCGCTGCAATATCTCGGCCATGACCTGCTCGGGCTGATAGCCCCGCTCCCCAACATCCCGGCGCACCTTCCAGAGCCTCTTGACAGATCGCGATGGATCCACAAAGATCTTGAAATCGATGAGGCTTCTAAGCCTAGGCGTGTAAAAGGGATGCAGGCCTTCCACAATGACCACTGGAGCCGGTCCAAAGGGCACAGTGCCGCTGATCTCGCCAATGCTGTGGTCATAAACCGGCTTGTCAATGGCCTGACCGCGCCGGAGCATCTCCAGATGATCAGCCAGGAGATCCAGATGGTTGGCCTCAGGATGCAGGGGCGTGATATTTCGCTGCTTTCTCGATTTGCGGTCCAGGCTATGGTAGTCGTCCATGGAAAAGGAGCAGACCATCTCCTCGCCCAGTATCCTCTTTATGCCGCGAGAGATGGTGGTCTTGCCTGAGCCGCTGTCCCCGGCTATCCCGAAGACGAACACCCTGCCCGATTTTTTAATTCTGTCCATTATCGATTTCATATCTACTCAATCTACGTGCCTGAAGCCGGATGAAGATGCCGGTTTATCTCCCCGGATGGCTATTGCCATGTGAATCTGCTTGACGGTATCAGTCTCATCAAGGCCGCGAACATTGTGCCAGCGGGCCTCAAACTCCTCCCGGGACATGATCCCCCGGTCACCGAGGATGTAAGGATCTTCGAGGGTCACATTATTCTCGTCGATGCCGATTACTACCACCCAGTGTCCATTGTACCAGGTATCCGCCCAGGATTCGTTATACTGAGAGACGCTTCTCCAGGCCTGACAGTCCACTATGACCGGAATTCCCTGAGCTACATATCCTTCCAGATCTGCCAGGGTCATATTCTCCTTATAATCTGCCTCTAAACCAAGAGCCCGGGCAACCCTGAGAATATCATCCGGGTATGTCCCCGACTCCTCGTTGGTGTTGAGCATCTCCCTGATGTCCTCTTCGCCGATGTCTCTTCCCCAGTAGCCCAGAACGGCCTGCAAGGATGCCGCTCCGCAGGAGTACTCGGTGCTCTGCCTGGTGTCAGGCATGTTGAAGAGGGCCAGGTTCATTGCCCCCATAGAAGCGCTGGCACTAATATCAGTTGAGCTGTTTGAGGGATTTACCTGTGCAGCCGTGGACGTCCCGCCCCAGGATGCCGCAGCCAAAAAAATGCAGGTTACTAGCAGCAACAAGTATCGTCTCATGCCAGTAATCTGGGTTTTATCTATATGATTTTTGTGATAGTAATCTCATTTATTTTGCTTTTCGGCCACTAGATCTTCGAATTCGCGAGTGCGGTCAATGCTCTCCAGCTCGCGCTTCTCAATGAGTGCGGTATCTTCAATGCACTCCAGCTTGGTCTCGCCGTCGACGATTACCACCGATTTGGTCCTGGCGATCGCTGAAAGGCTGCTCATGAGCCTGGCCCTTTTAAGCATGCTCTGAGAGAATTTGCTGACACAGGTCAGAACCACCAGCTCCTCGGTGCTGGTAATGGCATTGAAAGGAGCCTGGGCGGTGGGAACCACCTCAAAGCCTATCTCCAGTAGCAGGCGCAGGATATTGTCCGTCACCGGACCCTTGGTAACCTCATCATTTCCGGGAAGGAAGGGGTTTACTGGCTGAATCAACTCCTGCTCGAAGATCTCCTCCAGCCTGATGGCCACATCCACAGTCGTGTCCATGTCCTCGACCTCATACTTGCTTATGGTGCGGCGAGAGACGCCTAGCTCGGAAGCCAGCGCTCCCAGCGATATGCCTCGCTGTAGCCTCAGCTCCCTCATCCTGATGCCATCGATGCGCACATAAAGCCCGCCGTGCGCAGCGTAAACCAGAGGCAGAGTGTCGCTTAAAAGGCAGTCCGCGAGAGTGTCGAGGCTGAGGGTGGGAATGCCGTAGCGAAAATAGACCGCGCCCCTTTCCAGGTACTGATCTCGGGTCTTCTCGCCCACCAGTATAGGGCTGGCAAAGAGGTGCTTGGCCAGAAGGCGCACCTCCGTGGCCGTCTGCTCATTCAGGCCATCGATATTTGAGAGGATCTTGAGGAGCAGGAAGAGGTTTCCCTTTCGGGCGGCGAGATCAAAGCTCCTGGGACGGAGATAGCAGCGATCCGATGTGGTGAATCCGCCCTGCATCAGAACCTCCTCCACGCGCTCGGCGAGAAGTTCTTTATCCATCATTATATATCTCGGTTTGACGGCTATTTAAGGCTGACTATGTTCATTGGAATTGATGATACTGATTCTGAACGGGG
>DAONES010000117.1:0-5280 GCA_035403205.1 Methanothrix sp.
TGCTTGAACATCAGATTCCTGGCCCTCTGAATGTTCTCATTTCGCTCAATAACGTAAATGGGAGCACTCATGTAGTCTTTAACTTTTTTTATCATCATGCTAGAATTCCTCTGTTCTCGGCTAATGCCCTCACATAGTCTCTTTCTGTCAGAATGCCTGCCAGGGATCCTTTGTCCATGACGAGCAGAGATCCGACCTCGTTGTCCATCATCTTCCTGGCGGCGTGGCCCAGGTCGGTCTTCATTTCCGTAGCAAGCAGGCCTCTCTTGATCAGGCTCTTAATGGGTTGGTTCATCACCTCGCCGATGTCGCCGGTGACCACCTTTTGGAAGGCGTCTCCGCTGCCCAGATATTTCATGATGTCCGATGCCGTGACCATGCCCATGAGGACTCCGTCCTGAACTATGGGCATGCGTCGGAACCCTTTCTGGATGATCATCCTGGTCATCTTCTCTATGGTGGTCTGAGCCGGTGCGGTAACCACATGTTGGCTCATGAATGTCTCCACGGAAAGGCCGGTCTCAAGTCCCCGGCAAAAGCGCACGAAGTCCTCTTCGGTGATTATTGCCCTGATGCGGATATCTTCGTCGCAGATGGGAAGGCCGCCCACGTTCTTTTCATACATCAGTTTCAAGACATCGTTCAGGGAGTCTTTGTCGTTGGCGTAGGTAAGGCAGGTGCTCATGATCTCAGTGATATCGGCGTTTATGGCGGTGAAGATGTTTCCGCCGTATTTCTCTCGGAGGAGATTATGCCGCAGTCCTCCGCCCAGAAAGTCCACCACATCGACAGAGGTCACAAATCCGATCAGCCTCTTGGTTCCCGGGTCGGCTATAGGAAGCCGGGAGAAGCCATAGTAGGTCATGGTCTTAATGGCGCTCATGATGGTAGTGGTCGGCGGGACGGTAACGACATCAGGTGAGGCTACTCCTACCACATCGCTTGCCCGCTTGGCGAGCCGGGAGTCGAATTGTAAAGGTCCTCGATCACCCGATCCAGGGGCTACAGGCATGCGATCGTTCTTTTGCGGAATCCTTGTTACTTCTTTTCCCGTTGTTGGCCCTTTGCTCATCTCTATTCACCAAGGTAGCTTTTGATCAGATCGTTTCTGTCCACAATTCCCACGAGCTTTCCTTCGTCTACCACAGACATTCGGCCCACGTCGTGTTTGAGCATCAGCTCTATGGCAGTTTTGATGCTATCTTCAGGCTTTACGCTAAACAGAGGAGATCTCATGAATTTCTCTACAGGCATCTGCATCGAGTCTGCCGGTCTTCTTTCGCTCTCCTTGCCGATCCGGGCGGTTCCTTTTAGCATATCGAATCTTGTGATCATCCCTATGAGCTTGCCTTCCTTTAACACCGGAAGTCCTGTGAAGTCTTTCTCGACCATCAGATCCCAAATCTTTGTTATAGGGTCGTCCGGCTGCGTGGTTACAACCTTGCGGGTCATGATGTTCGATACCGGTTTATCCGGCACCTTACCTAAATCGATATTTTTAAACACATCCAGAAGGCTGACCACTCCTTTGAGGACGGGCTTTCCCTCTGACTCGACAACAGGAAGCAGAGTCCTCCTTTCCCTGAGCATGAGCCGGGCGGCATCGAGGATGTCCATCTGCCCGGTTACGGGAGGAACTTTTTCCACGAAGCCCGATATGGTCACATTGGACCTGGTCGATGTCACGCGCAGCATATCCTGATTGGTTATGATCCCCAGGACGATGCCCTTGCTGTTCACAACCGGCAGTGCGCGCACATGGTTGTCCCGGATTATCTGACGAGCCTTGGTCAGAAAAGTGGAGTCCTCGACGTATAGAGGATCTCTGGATAAAATATCTTCTACTAGCATTATTACTCCCCTGCGGTCTAGCAATAATGATATTGATTATCTTTTTCCGTCTCTGCAACTCCAGCAGAGCAATTCACCGTCCACGTTCTGCAGACTATCTGAGAACTGGCTGCAAACCTCACAGATTCCTCGCGTCAATCCCTGAGGCTGTTCGAAATGGATGCTCTCTTTGTGCATCTCCATGAGGTCGCTTAATACCTCATTCAAGCCCAGGGATGAACCCGAGACAAGATCCGTATCCGTGATTATTCCCACGAGCTTTCCCTGGAAGATCACAGGCAGCCGCTTTACTCCGGAATGAAGCATCAAGGCAGCGGCCTCACGCAGGCTGGCATCAGGTTCAATGGAGACCAAAGGCGCGCTCATGACCTCTGCCACCTTCAGGCTTCTGGGGTCGGTTCCCTGGGCAAGGACTTTCTTCACCAGGTCCCTTTCCGTCAGAATGCCGGTAGGCTTATCGCCAGATACGACGATCAAGCTGCCAACGTTGGCCGAGCTCATCTTCTTGGCAGCGCTCAAAATGTCCAGCTCGGCGAAAGCTGTGATCACTGGCCGGGTCATGATATCTCGCACTGGAATCTCCGTCTCCATTGGCCAATCGTCTCCTATAACTCCATACCTTATCAGAGTGCTAATGATATAAAAGGCTACTGCGGACCGGTGCAAATTAATGAAATTTATATTATTTTTTCATTTTATTCCCTTATATGCTCAATAATATGCTTTATTTCTTTCAGGATGAGATCCAGCCCCAGACGCGCTGCTCCCGGCGATCCCGGCAGGCAGAAGACGGGTCTCTTATGATAGACTCCTGCCGCCGCCCTGGTGAGCATGGCGCGAGTGCCCACCTCCTCCAGGCTCTTGTAGCGGAAGATCTCGCCAAATCCGGGAAGAGCCTTTTCGAAGAGCGGTTCAACGGCTTCCAGTGTGAGATCGAGATGCGTTAGTCCAGTGCCGCCACAGATGATAATAGCATCCGCTTCGCTCTTCTCCACCGCCTCTCTGAGAATAAAGCCGTCCGGCAAAAGGGTGTATCGGGCGGTGTACCCTGCTGCCTTGATCTTTTCCAGGATCACTTTTCCGGAGAGGTCTTCCGCCTGCTCCGGAGAGCTCACCGGTCCGAACTTTTTATAGCGGGATGTGCTCGCGATCACTACATCTATGATCATGCTATTTCCTCTGTGGCCAAGGATAAAATTTTTCCCGTGAATGAGCTGTAATGGAATGCTTATGTCGCTCTTGGCAATTGATGTGGGAGCAGGAACCCAGGATATCCTGCTCTATTCCGATGAGGTGCCACTGGAAGGCTCGACCAAGATGGTCTTGCCTAGCCAGACCGTGATTGTGGGAAACAGGATCAACCGGGCCCGTCTGGCAGGGCGGGATGTATTTCTGCGCGGACCGACGATGGGCGGCGGGGCATCGTCTGCTGCGGTAAGGTGGCATCTGGCAGCCGGGCTGAGGGTCTGTGCCACGCCTTCGGCAGCGGCAACCATCAATGATAACCTGGAGCGCGTTGCCGCCCTAGGCGTAACGATTCAGGAGGATGTGCCAGAAGGCGCTCAGGTTATTGATACGGGCGATATCGACATTGCTGCGCTCGCCAATGCTTTGCAGATCTTTGAGATTGAGATGCCGGTTGATATGGCGGTGGCGGTTCAGGATCATGGCTTTTCGCCGGACCGATCCAATCGTCTGGTTCGCTTTGAGCATCTGACTGCCGCCATTCGCTCCGGAGGGAGGCTGGAGTCTTTCGCCTACCGGCAGCCTCCAGCGGCCATGACCAGGATGCAGGCCGTGCGGGGAACCCTGGAAAGGGCGGGGATAGAGCCGCTTCTCATGGACACGGGACCGGCGGCGATCTTCGGGGCGGCTCTGGATCTACAGGATGAGTCGCCAGCGCTAATCATCAACTTCGGAAACGGCCATACGGTTGCAGCCATTCTGGCGGATGGCAGGATCACAGCCATCTTCGAGCACCACACCTCAGAGCTGTCTCCCGAGAAGCTGAGGCAGTTTGCTGATAAGCTTTGCGACGGAACATTAAAGAGCAGTGAGGTCTTCGAGGATGGAGGCCACGGGGCCTATATCGATAGCGTTCCCGGAAAGATCGGAGCCACGCTCGTCACCGGCCCGCGCAGGCAGGCGTTTCTTGGCAGCGGTGCCCTGAAGGGCGCAAAGGCGGCGTCTCCCGGCGGGGATATGATGATCACGGGCTGCATCGGCCTGGTCGATGCCTGGAAGAGAAGAGAGGATTTATGGAGATAGGAAGAGGCGCAGAAGCGGTCATCACTCTGGAAGATGGTGTCGTCAGGAAGGAGCGGATAGCCAAGAGCTACCGGCAGCCGGCGCTGGACGAGCGCATCAGGCAGGAGAGGACCATGAGAGAGGCGAGGATCATGTCTGATGCCCGGAGGCATGGGGTTCTCACCCCCATCATCTGCGACGTGTCTCGCTTTGATCTGAAGATGGAGATGGTTGCAGGCGAGAAGCTGAAGGATGTGATCGATCGGGAGCTGTCCGAGATGGTGGGCGAGACGGTCGGAAGGCTGCACAGCGGAGGGATTGTGCATGGGGATCTGACTACCTCCAATATGATACTCACACGGGGCAGGATCTGTCTTATCGATTTTGGTCTGTCGTTTTACGAGAGGACCATAGAGACGCAGGGGGTTGACGTTCATGTTTATTTTCAGACCCTGGAGAGCACTCACGACCGGCCCCAGGAGCTGATCGAGGCGTTTGTGGCCGGATACACCCGCACCTATTCCCAGGCAGATGCCGTTCTGGAGAGGGTCAAGGAGATCAAGGCGCGGGGCAGATATCTTTGAATCCCCCTTGAATTCGCCATCGAATTCATTATTGAATCCATCACCAAATCCGGCATCAAAATCCTCGTCAAATCCCTCTTCAAATCCATTATCAGTAACTTTATCTAGGATCTGGTTAATTACTTTTTAATTGAGTCCCAAGGTGATACCCAATGGCTGAAAATGATGTCGTGTTCGTGGGCAGCAAGCCGGTGATGAATTACGTCCTGGCGGTGGTGACCCAGTTTCACAACGGCGCTAAGGATGTCAGGATCATGGCCAGGGGCCAGGCGATATCCCGGGCGGTGGATGTGGCAGAGGTTTCCAGGTCTCGCTTTCTCGCGGATGTCACTGTGAAGAGCATCTCCATTTCCACCGAGGTCCTGAATACCGAGCGGGGAGAGACCAATGTCTCAGCAATTGAGATCGTCTTGGGCAAATGAGATCATCATCTTGAGAGACGCAAAATGACGACCAAAATAGGCGTTATATCCTCGGGCCGGGGGGAGAATCTGCGCTACATTCTCCAGGCGGAGCGCAGCGGTCGGCTGCCGGGCCGGGTGGCAGTGGTCCTCGCCGATCAGGCGGATGCCGGTGCTCTTCGGATCGCCGGAGAGTA
>DAONES010000118.1:0-5272 GCA_035403205.1 Methanothrix sp.
TATGCAGGCAAAAGGACTGGGGTATAGCAGCTAGTACCAGCACAGGATGCCAGCACTTGATGCTGATTTCCCTTTTTTCCCCGGCCAGGGTCCGCGTCGGAATCGTTTCCAGTCTATCCAAGCTCAAAGCTTGTTACGCCGTAGATCTGATCCATAGGCAGATGAGGGTCTTTCCTAGTGTACATCCGAATGGTCTCAAACACCGGATTCATGTGGTGGCGCCGGGCGAGGTCCAGAGCGGCAGGATTTATGGCAGGAGTATCCAGGAAGACCGGTGCGCCCTGGGGTGCATGGCCGCAAAGAGCGCCAAACAGAGATTCCGCTACATCCTCATCATCGGCAAAGAGCGGCCCGATCTTATAGCCGGTATGGCAAAGCCTTAGAAGGCCATAACCGGCCAGCCGGCCATCGTCCATAGCTGCCAGCGCCACTGCACCATGCTGCCTGATCCATAAGCTCGTAAATGCGTGCCTGGGAACGGGGAAGAATCGATCGTCATAGGCCAGGAGATCTTTTAGCGGCACCTCAGATAGGCTCCTTATGCCTGCCATATTGCGTTTTTGTCCGGTGCCCGCTCCCTGATGGCGCACGCTCCTGTAATATGGCCGAAATCCCAGACGCTCATACAATTTCTGCTGAGACAGAACGCCATCAAGTCCAATATTCCGGTCGCCCATGTACTTCATCCCGGCATTCCAGATCTCTGTGCCCAGCCCCTGGCCTCGCAATGACGGCTCTACAATGTAAAAGCCCAGAAACCCGAATGAGTCATTGTAGGTCACGGCGGATATGCTTGCTACCGGCCTTTCATCCAGCATGCCCAGGAAGAAGCCGTTTGGGTCCGTTCCATAAAATGCTTCAGCATCGTTTAATCCTGGATTCCATCCTTCCTGGTTTGCCCAGGATATGATGAGGTCAACCTCATGCCTCTTTGCATTCCTAATTGCATACCCTTCAATAGACATTCTCAGCACCTACCTATCGCTTTTAGCATAAATCCCAGAACCTAAATACCATGTGCCATCGACATCCGCCACATAACCTAGCTTCAGCACCTGGGTCATGTTCTGGAAGGGATCTGGGTAGATATAGTAGAAGAAACCGTTTCCAAACTTTGCAGCATTGACGGCTTGCTGGTTGATCTTAATGCCGTTGGGATCTCGGGCATTAATTCGGTTTTTGCCGATCAGATCCGGTTGGTAAGGGTGGGCAAGTGTCAAACCATCATAATCGTAGGCATAGATGTACAGTTCGCCTCTAGAAAAGTTGCCTTTCGGGTCGCTAAATGCTTGCAGAGCCCGCTCTTTGCCGTTCTCATGTGCAAAACGCACCGCCTCATCAACAAAGGCTACAAGCTCATCTCTCTCATTCTGACCGAGTGATGCTGGGATACTGGAGAGGTATATTCCGCTGCCCAACCATAAATTAGCGTCCACATTTTTAATGTAGGTCAGCTTTAACTCTTCTCGATCATCATGGAGCGGATTTTGGAAAACCAGATACATGAGGCCGCCACCATCATTAGCCAGAGCGAGCTCGTTTTTAATCATGGCTACACCGTTTATATCCACCAGGCCTCTCTGGTCGCGCCTTACCAGGTCTGGCCGGATGGGGTGAGCGAGATTGGTCCCATTGAAGTCGTAGGCATAGATGTAGAGGTCTCCTCTGACAAACCGTCCAGAACGGTTATTAAACTCCACTAGTGCTTTTTCTTGGCCAACATCTCTCACATATGCAGTTGCCTCGTCTAAGAAAGCAGTTAGCATATCTATTTCAGTGATATTTGCAGCATTAGCGTCAACAGCCTCTTCTATATCAGGCTTTGAAACAACAGCGAATGTTGATATTAATATAAATATGAGAGAAATCAATATTATTCTTATTCGATTCGCGAACATAAGATCCCCGCTGAGCTTTTTAGGTACATTCATGATTAAAAATGTTGCCAGATGCTTTTGCCGATGATTTGGATTGGATTATTCCGGATCGCGGTTTCCCGTAATCCATTGATGGTGCTTAATTCTATAAATAATAATATCTGACAGTAATTCTATGATGCCATCGATATGCGACAAACGATTTATCCAATGGTACACGACTATATCGACATTGAATGTCAATCGTAATGTATTTATTCGTTGAATGTCGTACCAATCTCCTGCAATACCCATTAGGTGATCTGACCTGTAAATCAGGCTTAAAATATTGCTGAATAAATTTAGCGGGGGTTTGGAGTGGAATGAGCAATATAGCTAGTTTAGCCTCAGCCATGATGGATACGAAAAAAGAAATAGATTGTATATCAAGAGCCAATTATTTCCCTGAAGATCTTGAGCGGCTCAAGGCCATGTTCCTGGCAAATATGAGCCATGAACTGAGAACACCCTTAAACGCCATCATTGGCATCTCCAGTCTGCTTTCACTTGAAGAGAGCCTCAATCCTGAGCAAAAGGACCTGGTCTATATTCTAAGAAATAGCGGAGAGGAGCTATTGAAGCTCATAGAAAATATCCTTGACTTCTCCAGCATTCAAGCAGGTGATATCAGGCTTGATGATCGGCCTTTCGATCTGCATTACTGCATCAAATCCATAATCACAACCTTCTCCAGAGAGGCATCTGCAAAAGGCTTGAATCTGGCCTGCCATATAGAAGAAGACATACCGGCAGTAATTAGCGGCGATCCGAAAAGGCTCGGCCAGGTTCTCAGGAATCTACTGGAAAATGCTATAAAATTCACTGAGCATGGCACCGTGGCGGTCGATGTCTCATCCTGTTCTGGAGATCTGGTCCATTTCACCGTTAAAGACACCGGCATTGGAATTCCTGCTGACAGAAGGGATTGCCTCTTTCAGTCCTTCAGCCAGGTGGACAGCTCATTGACGCGCAAATATCATGGAGTCGGCCTGGGGTTGGCTGCCAGCCGAAGGCTGGTCGAACTCATGGGCGGGCGGATATGGGCAGAGAGCCTGGAAGGCCGCGGGTCTGCATTCCATTTTACCATTAAAGCCGCAGAGATGGCCAGGACCTGAAAATGCCTTCGGCCCACGGCGCCTCATATCGACGATATGCAGCCGGAACCCTCGCCTGGAGGCGCGCCGACAATCCAAAAACCAGAAGGCAAAAAAAGGATAAAAAGGCTAAAAGACCTTATGAATCCCGTTTACCTTTTCCTTCAATCCTTTCAGTGTCGTATCCAGCTCTGCGGTGATCCTCTTCTTGGTCTCTTTTCCTACCTTGATCTCAATGTCCGGCGCAGAGAGCGGCTCTCTTCCTACCATATTGCTGAAAAGCTCCACCCAGTAAGGAGGCAGATACTCGGGCAAAGGCTCGTCCCGCATGAGATGAAGAACGCTGGCAAAGGCCACGGGCACCACCTCCATGTTGTAGCCGCCTCCGCCCAGGGCGAGCAGCCTGCCGCCGGCATAAAGGCGGGTCAGCTCGATTATGCGGCGCACCATATGGGTGTATCCGGTGAGGGTCACATTGAGACTGGTGAGCGGATCGGAGTAGTGGGTGTCCGCGCCCAGCTGAGCCACCACAGCCTGTGGCTCAAACCATTCAAAGAGCTGGGGCACAATCTCCTCGAAGGCACGCAGATACTCATCATCTCCGGCGTACATGGGCATGGGTATGTTCACGCTGTAGCCCAGGCCCGGGCCTGCACCCAGCTCATCGATGAATCCGGTGCCGGGAAATAGATACAATCCCGATTCGTGCATGGATATGGTGAGCACATTGAAATCTTCATAAAATATCTGCTGAACTCCATCTCCATGATGACCGTCGATGTCTATGTAGAGAACTCGCTCAAAGCGCTCCTTCAAAACGGAGATCGCGAGAGCCGGATCGTCAAAGACGCAAAAGCCGGAAGCACGGGTGGGCATGGCATGATGCAGTCCCCCGCCGATGTTGAAGGCGCTGCAGTCCTCGGTCGTCATACGCCGCGCCGCATCGATGCTGCTGCCAGCCAGTAGCCTGGAAGCGGCGTAGATGCCGGGAAAGACGGGAGTATCATCGCTGCCAAGCCCAAAGGCCAAATCAGGCTCTTCAGCCTCCACGGATGCGATATACTCCGGGGTGTGCACCCGCTCTAAATCCGCCTGCGCTGCGGGCTGCGGCTCAACCCTACAGGTAGAGCCGTCTATTATGCCCTCTTCCTCCATGAGCTTGTAGGCAAGCATCAATCGAGCGGGGTTGAAGGGATGCTCCGGGCCGAAGTTGTAGTCCTGGAACCTTTCGCTGTAATAGAGATAGATCATATTTTTAGGAAGGCTTATTGCCGAGAGACTCTGGCAAATGCGATCGCTATTTGATAGCGCTTTCCGGCAACTTTTTGCAATTGCTTGCAGGCGCTTGCAACTGCTTATTTATAGCCCTTTTCGATCAGGCCGTCGCTCCAGTAGTTGTCACACTTCTTGCAGTAGTAGATGGTCTCAATTACAATCTTCTTCCAGCTATCTGCATCCAATGCCCGTCGAAGCTCCTTTTGCTCGCACTCGTTGCCGCATTTGGGACAGAAGGGGACATAGCGCTCCAGTGCTCCCAGGTCCTCGTCAGCCATTTTCTATTCCTCATAATTCTGCTGGCAGGGCAGGGCAAAAAAGTTGTCGGTTTCTTCTCTCTTCGCTTCTGAAGGCTTCAGGCTTCCTCAACCGGGTAGTAGTACTCGCCCTGCTCCTTCTGGGTCCTGTCCAGCCTCGACTCCGGCTTGTTGACCCTGGGCCGCTTTGTCTCCTCATCGCGCCGAAAGGTTATGTTTATGGCTTTGAGGAAGGAGTTCATTCCCTCGCGCATCTCTAGAGGGGTATGGGCAATGCCCAGCACACCGGGCGTTCCTTCAAAGACCATCAGCCTTTCGGCAAGCAGATCGATGAGGTAGATATCATGGTCGACAACCAGAACAGTCTTCTCCGAGGACTCGGCAAAGCGCCTCATGACCTTGGCAGCCAGCATCCTCTGCTCGACATCCAGATGGGCGGAGGGCTCATCGAGCAGATAGAGATCTGCGGACCGGCTCAGGCAGGCGGTGATGGCCACGCGCTGAAGCTCCCCGCCGGATAGCTCAGTCAATGCCTGATCCATGAGCGGCTCCAGGCCCATGGGCTTTAGGATCTCTGCCTGATAGAAGCTGGAGTCGAAATCAACCGTTGAACTGCGCAGAAGGCCCTGCACAGTCATATCGGAATCGGCTTTCAGATACTGGGGCTTGTAGGATACCTTAAGCTTGCTCTCAAAGCCTCCTGATGTCGGCTTTTCCACTCCGGCCAGGA
>DAONES010000119.1:0-5258 GCA_035403205.1 Methanothrix sp.
TTGGAAGAATGGGCCCGCTCGGTATATTCCCAATGGATCGGCTGGCGACTAACGCTGTTTTGCTGTTGATTGGAACCAGTATCTTTATCGGTGTCATTCACTGCAGCGTCGGTTCTATCCTTGGAATATTGACTGAATTGAACTACGGCGAGAAAAAGCACGCCTATTTCGAAAGGCTTCCTGTGATGCTCTTCCAGGTGTTCTTCTGCATAGCTCTGCTTGGATTGATCATGGGGCAGTCAATTATGACATATCTCGGCCTCATTGTAGTGGTTGTCTCAGTAGTGATGCTGGTCATAGGTCCAGAAGGACCCATGGGCCTGGCTCATGTGCCTTCATATATCAGCAATCTTATATCCTATCTGAGGCTTCTGGCCATCGGCCTTGCGTCGGTGGGTTTGGCCTATGCTGCCAATCAGTTGGCATTCTATGTCATAATGCCCATGCTCAGTGGCGGTGTGGAGAATAGCGCAGAGTTCTCGATACTGGGCATTATTGTAGGCATTGCAGTCTTGTTCGTAGTGCACTTCATTAACCTGCTGCTGGGAATTTTGTCACCATTTATGCATCCGCTCAGGTTGCATTATGTGGAGATGTTCACCAAATTCTACAGTGCGCATGGCGGTGGAGTGGAATACAGTCCCTTCGGACATGTCCGGAGGTTCTTGAAAGCATGAACATAACGGTTCGAATCGAAAGATTGAACGCAAATTGTAATAATTTAGAAAAGGAGGATTGAGGTAAATGGTAGCAGTAACAGATGCGGGAATGATGTTCGGATTGATTGCAGTCGGCGCTGGCTTGGCTACTGGATTAGCAGGCATCGGTGCTGGTGTTGGTGAGCAGGGTATCGGCGCAGCTGTGGTAGGCGTCGTTGCTGAGGAGCCCGGATTCCTGGGCAAGGGTCTGTTCCTCATGCTTCTGCCTGAGACACTGATCATCTTCGGCCTCGCTGTATCGCTGATTCTGATGTTCGCCTGGACACCAAACTTCGGTATCGTGCCTTAAGCCAGCCAATCCAAGGGTGAGAGGCAAATGGCACTAGATGCAGTGGTTGAGTCAATCCTGAATACCTCCAAGGGCAAGGTCGCAGAGATAAGCGGCCAGGCCGATCAAGAGGCAGCCAGGATTCTCAATGAAGCTAGGGAACGTGCCGCAGAGATAAAGTCCAGAAAGGAATCAGAGGTTGGACACGTTATAGAGGCAATCGAGCGCAGGGAGATCTCCAGCGCCAATCTCGAGGTAAAGAGAGCGGAGCTGAATGTGCACAAAGATCTCACAGAGAAAGCCCGTGCAAAGCTTCTTGGAAAGCTGCAGAGTCTTCCCAAGAAGGACAACGAGGCTATGCTCAAGAAGCTGCTCGAGCCCTACGATCTCAAGGCGATGAAGGTCTTCTCCAACAAGAGAGATGAGGCCTTCGTCACCTCTCTCGCCTCAAATTACGGCGGGAATCTGGACATTATAGGCGGTGCGGTGGTTGAGAGCAGTGATGGAGCTCTGCGTTACGATTTAACCTACGAAACTCTTGCGCGTGAGGTCTTTAATAACCGCATGAAAGAGGTTTCCAGGATCTTATTCGGGTGAGGACTATGCCTGTACTACGTTTGCCGAAGTTCGGTTTACCGGTGAAGTACGCTTACATCACGGGCAGAGTCCGGGCGATGAAGACCAAGCTCATCCCTGGCGAGATGTATGCCAGAATGATGAGCATGGACATGTCTGAGATCGCTCGATACCTGGAAGAGACCCAGTATAAGGATGAGATCGATGCGCTTTCCAAGGACTACTCCGGCGTGGAGCTGATAGAGCATGCCACATTCGCCAATCTGGCGAAGACCTTCAGGAAGCTAGAGGAGGTCTCTATTGATGAGCCTTCATTCCTGATTCTGGAGTACCTCAGGCGCTGGGATGTCTGGAACATCAAGACCCTCCTGCGTGGCAAGCACTATGGTGCGCCCGACACAGATATTATAAAATATCTTGTGCCGGCGGGCGAATTATCCCCCGAGTATCTAGATGAGCTTGCCAAGAAGGAGTCCATTAACGATATAATCTCGGCCTTTGATGGGACCGATTATGCCAGCGCATTGGCGCAATACGACGGCAAGAACTTGGCATCGCTTGAAAACGCCCTTGATAAGCTCTATTATTTCAGAATGGAGCGCGCCGTTGGCGGCACATTATCTGTGGGCGGAGGCCTGCTTCTCAAGTACGTCAGAAGAGAGATCGATATCAGAAATTTGATAACTCTCTTCAGGATGAACAAAGCGGGCGTCGATGCTGCCGTTATCCAGGAGAATATCATCCCTGGCGGCAAGTTCTATGACGAGATGAGCCGTATGGCAGGCCAGCCTTTCGGCGAGTTCCTGCGTGGGCTTGAAGGATATCCATTCTGGTCATCAATCTCAGATATCGCATCGGCGGATCTCGATGCAGTCAGCAGAATTGAGGCCAGGCTCAAGGCGTATCTCATTCGGTATGCATGGGCTCTTTCGAACTATCATCCGTTATCTATCTTGCCGGTGCTCGGATATATGGTGAGCAAAGAGACTGAGGTTTCGAACATCAGGAAGATTGTGAGAGGAAAAGAAGCCGGGCTTCCTGCCGAACTCATTGAGGAGCAAGTGGTGGTGGCTTAAATGGAGATTGCCTTTGTAGGAGGGAGCGAGAGCGTCCTCGGGTTCAATCTTGCAGGGATAAAGAAATCTTATGGGGCCAATACCGAAGAGGAAATGGTCTCCAAGATTGGCGAGGTCATGGCGGATTCCAATGTGGGCATTCTGGTGTTGAAGCAATCGGATTACAACAAGCTGCCCAAGAGGCTTCAAGAGCAGCTCTCCGAGTCTATCAAGCCTACCATCATTACTATCGGAACCGAGCAGAGCACAGAGATGAGAGAGAAGATTAAAAGGGCAATAGGTGTTGATTTATGGAAGTAGGGAAAGTAAAGCGAGTCGCCGGACCACTGGTTCAGGCCACGGGCCTGAAGGCTTCCATGTACGACCTGGTCCTGGTCGGCGAGGAAGGCCTGATGAGCGAGGTCATCGGCATTTCCGGCAATAAGCATATCATTCAGGTATACGAGGATACGGGCGGTGTGAGGCCTGGCGAGCCCGTCAAGGAGACAGGTGCTCCACTCGTAGCACAGCTGGGTCCAGGCATTCTGACCCAGATTTATGATGGCATTCAGAGGCCACTGCCAAAGCTGGCAGAGATGTCTGGAGATTTCATCAGCCGAGGACTGTTCGTTGATGGCATCGATCACAAGAAGAAGTGGGAGTTCAAGCCCACTGCAAAGAAGGGCGATGTCCTCAAGCCAGGCCAGGCCTTTGGTGAGGTTCAGGAGCAGCTGCTCATCAAGCATAAGATCATGGTCCCACCCAAGGTCAAGGGCGGAGCAATCAAGGAGATCTATTCCGGCAACTTCACAGTCGATGAGACTGTCGCCGTCTTAGAGGACGGAACCAAGCTCACCATGTGCCAGAAGTGGCCAGTAAGACAGGCCCGGCCTGTTACAGAAAAGCTGGCACCAACCATTCCCCTCAGAACAGGTCAGAGGGTAGTGGATGGGTTCTTCTCCCTTGCCAAGGGCGGCACTGCAGCCATTCCCGGCGGATTCGGAACCGGAAAGACTGTCATGCAGCAGACTCTGTCCAAGTGGGCTGATGTAGACATTGTGATCTACGTCGGATGCGGCGAACGCGGCAATGAGATGGCCGATCTGCTGCATGAGTTCCCGGAGCTGCAGGACCCAAGGACAGGCAGGCCCCTGATGGAGAGGTCAATCGTTTACGCCAATACATCAAATATGCCTGTGGCTGCTCGTGAGGCATCCATTTACACCGGAATGACCACGGCAGAGTACTACAGGGATATGGGATACGATTGCTTGATGACCGCTGACTCCACCTCCAGGTGGGCAGAGGCCATGAGAGAGATGGGCTCCCGTCTTGAAGAGATGCCTGGTGAAGAGGGCTATCCCGCATACCTCGGTGCCAGACTTGCAGACTTCTACGAGCGCGCCGGACGCGCTGAGGTCCTAAACGGTGGCCAGGGTTCAGTCAGCATCGTGGGCGCAGTTTCCCCCGCAGGCGGAGACTTCACCGAGCCCGTTACTCAGAACACCCTGAGAATGGTCAAGGTATTCTGGGCTCTCGACTCCAAGCTGACACAGCGCAGACACTTCCCGTCCATCAACTGGCTGGATTCCTATTCCCTGTACGACCAGACACTCGAGCCCTGGTTCGTCGAGAACGTCAGCCCGAACTGGAACAAGAATAAGAGACGGGCGATGGCCATACTGCAGGAGAACGCTGAGCTAGAAGAAATCGTGATGCTCGTCGGCTCCGATGCTCTTCCAGAAGATCAGCAGATCACACTGGAAGTCGCAAGGATGATCATCAACTTCTGGCTGGCTCAGAGCGCATTCCACCCGGTGGATACATTTTCGCCCTACAAGAAACAGTTCGACCTGTTGGAAGCCATCTTGAAATACAGAGATCATGCCTTTGATGCAGTCCAGAAGGGCATACCTGTGGCGGCGATTACATCCGTTCCATCCAAGGATGCTCTGGCCAAGGTTAGGCTGGAAGCAGAGTATGAGCCCATCCTGGCAAAGGTTATGGCTCAGATGGATGCCGAGTTCAAGGCGCTGAAGTGAGGAGGGTTCAAAATGACCAAGGAATACAAGACTATTACTGAGATCTCCGGACCTCTCATCTTCGTGGAGAAGACTGAGCCTGTGGGCTACATGGAACTCGTCGAGATCAGGACCGGCGGAGAGCTGAAGAGAGGACAGGTGCTGGATTCCTCTGATGAGATCGTGGTTATTCAGGTATTCGAGGGAACCGGCGGTCTGTCCAAGGATAGCGCAGTCAGTTTCACCGGAGACGTCATCAAGATGCCACTGTCTCCCGGCATCGTGGGACGCGTTCTGTCTGGATCCGGAAAGCCCAGAGATGGCGGCCCGGAAATCGTGCCTGAGGTATTGAGAGATATCGCCGGAGCAGCCATCAACCCTGCATCCCGTGAGAAGCCCAGAGCTTTCATCCAGACCGGCATATCCACAATCGACGGCACAAACACCCTCGTGCGCGGCCAGAAGCTGCCCATTTTCTCTGGCGCAGGTCTGCCGCACAATGACCTTGCTCTGCAGATCGCAAGACAGGCAAAGGCTCTTGGCGAGGCCGAGTCCTTCGCAGTAATCTTCTGCGCCATGGGCATCACCAACGAAGAGGCCCAGCACTTCCTGGCCGACT
>DAONES010000120.1:0-5253 GCA_035403205.1 Methanothrix sp.
GCGGCAAATCCCCGGCGGAGTGCGAGGAGGGAGTGCATATCGTCAGGATGCAGCTAGAGAATATGGGGCTGCTCTGAATAATTCTGCGCAGTACTGCATAGTCTTGGTCAAACATCTTTTTCCGAAGCTTCACTCTGGATTTTGGATTTAAAAACAAAAAATATATAAAGTTTGGGCGCCAATTGAGTATCATCAAAGTTGATGAAGGTGGGGGCGTTGTTTGACAGAGGGGAGCAGAACGAGGCCGCAACATTAATTGATGATCTGTTCAAGAGCAAATATGCGGACCTGATCATTGTATCGGCAGTAGTTTTGACCTTCCTGGTCCTGATAATCGTATCCGCCGCTGTAACATAGTGCTCAGGCCCATTGGTGCTCGATCGATTCTTGATCAAAGCTTTTATCATCAGCCCTGCAAACGGCTCTTTAGCTTCTCCTCTATCGCCGGCAGATCCAGGCTCTCCTGCTCTCCTCCGGCCATGTCACGCAATGTGAGCTTGCCCGCATCCAGCTCGTCTTTTCCCACAATCACCACAAACTCCGCTCCTGCGCTGGCTGCCGCTTTAAGCTGTGCTCCCAGGCTTCGGCCCATGACATCCATCACCAGTGGAATGCTCTTGCGCAACGATCCTGCGATCCTCGCGGCCTGCATCTTGACGTCCGGCGTGAATGCCAAAAATACCGGAGGCGTGCGCGACCCTTCCATCTGCACAATCTCCATGATGCGGTCGAATCCCAGGCCGAAGCCGGTGGAAGAGGTCTCCTTACCTCCGAAGAGGCTGGCCAGCTCATAGGTTCCGCCGCCGCAGATCTGCCGCTGGGCTCCCAGGCCCTGGGCATAGATCTCAAAGACCGTGCCGGAATAATACTCCAGGCCCCGCACAATCTCAAAGTCGATGGTGAATTTGACTTCAAAGGCCTCTAGAAGATCAACAGTCTCCTGGAATTTCTCAATGTGCAGCTCAGAAGCCACTGCTCTTCCATGGCGGGCCGATTCGCGACCTGCCGTTCCAGGGGCCGCCGCAGCCACAGCTGTGGACTCGACCGCCGGTCGAGCATCGGTCGACTCGCCGGGCGCGGCTCCAATCTCCCCGGCGATCTCAATTGCTTTGTCCAGAGCCGCCTTTCCCTTGAGATCTATCAGCTCCAGCAGGCCCAGATGATTCTGCCCGATCTCATCCAGAAGTGCGGCAAGAGCGGAACGCTCCTTCTTGTCGATCATCCTCATGACCTCCGGCCGGTGCTGCGCATCTATCTTGCCCAGAATGTACCTGATCAACCCCAGGTAGCCGACGTGAATATCTCCTGTCACGCCCACGCTCTTGAGCATCTCATCGGCAAGGGCAATCGCCTCTGCTTCAGAATCGGGTTTGGCTCCGCCTATGATCTCGGTCCCCATCTGCCAGAACTCTCTAAAGCGCCCTCTCTGAGGTCGCTCATAGCGAAAACAGTTGCCGAAATACCAGAGCCTCTGCGGCCTGGGCAGGTTCTGCATCTCCGAGACATACATGCGCATCACAGGAGCTGTCAGCTCCGGGCGCAGGGCAAGGGCGCGTCCCCCTTTGTCGGTAAAGCTGTAGATTTCTTCGATCACTGATGCGCCCGACTTGATGGTAAAGAGTTCCAGATGCTCAAAAGTAGGGGTAGCGATCTCCCGGTATCCCCAGCGGTCCAAAACATCCTGCATGGCCAACCTGGCCCGTCCTCTCTTCTCAGTCTCCTCGGGTAGGAAATCCCTTGTGCCTCTCGGTCTCTGGACGGTCATAGCAGAAAAAGGAATGAAACAGATGCCCTTAAAGTTTTTGATGGTTTTTTATTTTAGCTTCTCTGCGATCTCAGAGGGGCAGACGATGATCTGCACAGGCTTTATGACGATATTGGAGGTGGCTACAGCGCTTCCTCCTTGCACAGTGTTTATGGCGCGAACCGATATGCCGCTCACATCGATGTTCAGGTTATTGCCAAGCGGCTGCGATTGGGCGTTGATTCTTGCCGGGCGGCCGCTCTTTCCCTCGTTTTCAGTGCAGGCGCTCAAGGCGCTGTCAACAATGCTATCGATATAGCCGTCATCCCAATTATCGTTGGCAATGGATTTTTTCGTCTCCAGCTGACCGGTGACAGCTATATCCTGGGAATTGGCGGGCGCGTCTTCATTGGAGTCCCTGTACTGCATTCCATCATAGGTGATATCTCTCTCTTTCACGGAATTCATCGCATGCAGTTCCGATACCTGCTCACTTGAGTTCGATTCATCCAGAGTGATTTTCTCCTTAGATGGGCCGGGGTAGGTCATGGGGCTGAACGGATGAGCGGTCATTGCCCTCCATTCGCGATGATCCTGATCGAATGGGCCTGATTGCGCCTCTTTCAGCCCTTTTTGCAGGTCCGGCAAATTGGACGGCAGCTCAGCCGCGGCAAGGCTTTGAGAAATAAGAAGACAAATAAAAACGGCTCCCACCAGCAGGCGGCCAGTGGGTCCTTGTATTTTTTTCATATTCCATCCCCGGGCTGATAGCCCTGAAGTTACTGTTGGTTGGTCACGATCTCTACGTCGTTGGTTGCAGAGACGCCACCGGCATTGAAGGCAATTCCGCCGATAGTCTTGCCAACACCGGCTCCAATGGCTGTAGCCGCTCTGCTGCCTACTTTGACCTGTTCGATATTGTACTTGGGACTGCAGGCAGAGCATGTCTGAGCGTCGCCGGAATCCTGGTTCTTCTTGATCTTCAGATGGTTGGTTGCAGATATGGTTCCGAAGTTAGCTCCAAGAAGTCCTATGCCTGGGCCGACTCCAGCGCCTATAGCCATGGCTCTGTCGTTTCCAACATCAATAGAATCATAGTTGGCATTTGCCATGGCTGGGAATTTGAATGCACCCGCTCCAGTCTCAAATATGCCCTGGCCGAGGATGTCCACGCCGCCGCTTCCAATCATCGCGCTCTGGGCCAGGGCAGGAGCCGCAAATGCAGCCAACGCCATAGCCAGCACAAAGAACATTGCTACTCTTCTAATAATCTCACCCCATTAATCCTTTTAGGTTGTACTTAACTAAGTTTCAAATATATATATACTTTTTGGTGTTTTTTAATTGAAAATCATAGATTTATGGAGCTATTTTGGCTAGAAAATTTTGCATGGAATATGCTCGGCTAATAATATTCTGGCAATTGGCAGGAATTACCAATGTCGAAAAAGGTCAAATATATTGATACATCCGAGCAAACATACTGCAGGGACCCATTAAGTCAAAAGAGCATAAAAATTAGTCAGAGCAGAGACAAATCGCGCTCTTTATTAGATCTAATGCTGATAATATTCCGATAGTACTATTACAATTTAATGCCAACTTCTGGCGATCGGACGATAATCTGTACTGGATTTATGATGATGTTGGAGTTGGCCACAGCGCTTCCGCCCTCCATGGTATTGATGGCGCTGACGGATATATCATGAACATCTATATTTAAATAATTGCCTACTTTATCTCTTTTATTATCTGGCCCTTGGCCGCTAATGCTGTTTTCTTGCCATGGATTCTCTGCAGGATCTTCTTCATATTCGTCCGCATCAGTGCCGCTAACGCTTATCTCCTGGCGGTTTGAGTGCATTTCATCTTCAGGACTGGACTTTTGTGAATCCTTGAAGGTTACATCTCTCTGTATCTGGCGGTTCATCGCGGAAAGATCCTGCACAATTGCGTTTGGATGGCTGTTATCCATCAAAATATCCTCCTTTTTAGAAGCAACTGGCATACTGCCTGGCAGATTGGGATAAACATGCCGATCTTCCTGGCTGAACCAGGGAAAATTGACCGTCTCTGCACCTACTTTGAGAATGCCTAAAGGACTCTTCTGATGTTGCTGATCAACCAATTTATTGAGCTGTTCCTGGCTGCTGTGCAGCTCGGATGCAGCGACAGAAATTGTCAAAATGTTAATAAGTAGAAATCCCACCAGCATCAAGCCAGTGGGGTCGGTCGGTGTCTTCATTTCTGTCCTCTCAAGTTCGCAGTCAACAGCTACTGCTGATTGGCTACGATCTTGACATTATTGGTGGCTGCTGCGAATCCGAACGCCATAGCCTCCCTATTTCCAACTTTGATCTGATCTACATTTACCTTGATGCAGCTGTCGAAACAGCTTCCATCCTCGCATGGTGAGCACTCGCCGGAATCCTGGTTCTTCTTGATCTCCAGGCTATTGGTGGCACTGGCTATTGGGGTCTTTTGCCACATGTTGCCAAATGCCAGGGCCTTGTCATTGCCCACTGTCAGAGTGTCAATATTGGTGTCTTGGGCTTCCGGGAATCTTATGAGGGATCCATCTGTCTCAAAAATCCCAGTTCCGAGGATATCCACACCGCCGGTTCCAGCTAAGCCATAGTCACCCTGAGCCATAGAAGGAAGGGATAATATGGCTATAGCCAATGCCATTACAACTCCTATTTTCTTGATAATCTCACCCCATACATTCTTTAATATAGACGGATGTTAGCATCTATAGTATTTATATTTTTTGGTAAGACATACAAACTAAGTTATGACCATAAGCTCATATGATTTCAAATATTACTTAAATGTAATGACTGAGTAGATCAAATAATAGTTATTTATGTCGCATTATCTGTATTAATATGTATTACTATTATATAAATTATAAGTCTAAGTTTTATAGATTATACAATTTAATCTCCCGCAAAATCACTCTTATAATTTAGGATGCGCTGAAACTTTTCAATATAAATAATAATAAAGTATAATTATTGACTAGCTTTCAGAAAATATCAGCTTGCGGATCTTCATAGTTGCCAGATCGACAATAGGAACCACCGCAGGCACAGGCTGGATGTTCATCTTCTTTTGAAAATCCGTCTGAGACTGCCATGTTCCGCTATTGATCACAGCCACTCCTTTGTACCTGGCTATCCCCACGGTATGAACGTGTCCGCAGTGCAGTATTGCTGGGGGACGGGATATGACATAATGGTCCTCATGCTCAGGAGCGATGGCAATTCGACTGCCGTAGATGGGGGCCAGATGCCGCCGTCTCAGCATCTCTATCATGGCCTTCTCGGGCTCTGCATAAGAGATGCCGGGCAGTCGCAGGACCAGATCATCAATGCTCCGCCCGTGGTAGATCAATACCGATATCCCGCTTAATGTCACCTGAGCGGGATTTCCCACAAAGAGCATATCCTTTCGGAAATAGCTCTGCACCTCTTCGGGAAGAGCGGGCTGCGGTTCCGCCTGGCGCA
>DAONES010000121.1:0-1836 GCA_035403205.1 Methanothrix sp.
ATCTGCCTGCCATTTCCGCGTCCACCTTTGTAGTAAGCGTCGGCTCAAAGCTCGCTGCCAACGCAATGACTGCCAGGCTTAAGGAAGAAGGCCATCTGACTGAGCGGCAGGCTTTCCTTAGTGCTCTATTGAATACGGTTCCCGTCTATTTCCGTGAGATGTTCACATATCAGCTCGCCTATGTAATTCCTGTTTTGGGTCTGATTGTGGGAGGAGCATATGCCGCCATCTTCTCAGCGACCGGAATTATAAAGCTGATAATAATCATAATGCTGGGGAGAAGGTTTCTTGAGAGGGATTTCGCAGAGCGTGTGGATGAGGTCAAAATTGCACCCAGGAAAAACATCATGGAGGCAGCGAAATCCTCACTGGCAGGCGAGATGCCGATGTTTATCCGGATGACGGGCATCTTCTTTTTAGCGACATTTTTGATTCTTTATCTGAATGAGACCGGGACACTTGAATCGATGAATGTGCTTGCTTTAGCTCATCTCTTCCATGTCCCTCCGGAAACGATAGTTCCATTAACCGTATTTGTGGCCAGCCCAAAAGCAGGAATGTCCATTCTCGGACCTATGATTCAAAACGGCAGCATATCAGAGTTCAAGGCATTAATCATCTTGATGCTGGGCAGCATGTTCATGCTTCCTTTTATTGCCATCCGATCGGAGATACCTAACCACGCTTCTTTGTTTGGCATGCGCATGGGTATTTCATTGGTGGTTCTCTCCACAGCCATCAGCATGATTGTAAGGCTAACTGCATTATGCTTGCTAATGATATTGAATTGAATGAAATATGTGTGCCGCAGTCAAACAGCGCACCCCGCTGTAAGCTGCGGGGCAATCATTAATAAACTTGTGAATCTTTTAATCTGCTCTTGCGATCATATGATTAATTATTAACATTAAATCATACTACTTTAGATAGATTTATTAATAAGTCCTGTATCTTCAGCAAGAGGTTATGCCATGAGAATTGGGCCGTATTTTAAAAAAAAGCTGATGAATTTGTCGCTCTTGATGATCCTGTTGTCTGGATCTGTAGCGGTTATATGTGCAATATGCGCCGGAGAGACTGCATCGAATAATATCACAGTTATTGACTCGGCAGGCAGAGAGGTCCAGATTCCCAATCCGGTAAACAAGATCGTTCTTCTCACTGCTGATAACTGCGAGCTGGCTCTCATACTGGGCTGCGAGGATAAAATAGTGGGTGTGGAAGAAGGCGCGCATGATTATGTTGAGATAGGGGGCCGGTTCAGCAAGGCGGAAAATGTCGGCAACTACAATGAGCCGGACCTTGAAAAGATTGCCAATCTTAAACCCGATATGGTCTTTGGATATAAGACCTCAACAACCAATGGCGTGGCAGATCGGCTCAAGGACCTGGGCATTCCATTTGTGGTCTGCGAGTGCAATAAGATCCAGACCTTTGAAAAGGATGTGCAGCTAATGGGCACCATCCTTGGAAAGGAGGATCAGGCAAAGGAATTTCTCGCTTTTCATAACTCTGTGATGAATACCATCACCGACAGGACAATGAATATCAGCTCGGATCAACTGACCTCAATGTATATTACTGGAGGGAGCAAGAGGCCTTATGCAACTTATGGCAAGGATGTAGATCCATATTTCAGCATTGTGGGCGCGAAGAATATCGCCTCTGAACTAGAGGGATCTCAGCCAACGGTGAGCCCGGAATGGATTTTGGAAGAGAATCCTCAGGTAATCATAGAGTGGATTGGAAGCACAAGGATAAAAACGACTGCTGATCCGCTGATCGAAGTTCAGAAGACATATCAGAACGACTCTGTTCTGAGCAAGACTGCTGCGG
>DAONES010000121.1:1936-5192 GCA_035403205.1 Methanothrix sp.
TGCTCATTTCGGGCGGTGGCAGGAAGTGTAACTCTGATCAAGAACGCATATGCGCTCCTCCTAGGACCTGCCATCTGTCTCTATAATGCCAAGCTCTCCATGAGCTCCAGATCTCTGACCTCGGACCCCAGGCCCAATAATCTGCTATTTCTTGAATACACTCAGGACGATGTGATCTTCGGCTTTCATAATAAGGCCAGAGAGACTATACTGGAGATAGACCGCAGATACCATCCCGAGCTTCTCTTCGTAGTAACCACATGCCTTCAGGAGATAGTGGGCGAGGATTTTGAGGCTACAATCGATGAGATCAGGCCGATGGTTAAGGCCAGGCTGCTGGTGATCCATACTGAGAACTTCACCTCTCAAGAAGCTACTCCCGGAATTGAGAACCTATTCCTGTCATTTTTTCAGTTGATGCTCCCTCAGACCGTCACTCCCAGATCTGTCAATATTCTGGGTCTCTGGACATACCACGCCAGGGAAACTGAGCTGGCATTGCTCCTGAAGAGCAAAGGAGTAGCGGTCAGAAATGCGATACCATCATTCTGCACGCCTTCGGATCTTGCCGGAGCACCAGGGTCACAGATGAATATAGTGCTGGATCAGTATGCTCTGCCTCTTGCTAAAAAGATGAGGGAGAGCTTCGGCACCGAATACATCTACTGCCGCAAACCCTATCATCCGGATTCCATCGAGATCTGGTATAGCGATCTGGCCGGAGCGCTTGACATTGACCTGAGCGAGGAGATCTGGAGGATGAAGAAGGAGTCTCTGGAGATGATTGCCCGGGCGAGGAGCCTTCTTTCCGGCTGGAGCTGCGCCCTAGCCTGGAACACCGGGCGGACATTCGATCTGGCCAGGCTTCTCTCGGAGATTGGGATCAAGATCGATGTGATTTTGGCTCAAACGATCCTGCCTGACGACCTGGAGGATATCCGCAAGCTTCTCTTTATGGGTGTTGATCCGTGGGTCTTCAGAGGCGACAACTCCCTGCAGACCGAGTCCCTTCTTAACCGGCTCAAGCCGGACTTATTCGTGGGTGGCCAGGACCCGCAGTCTCTGGCCAGGCTCGGAATTGAGCCACGCAGCATATCATTATCACATTCCATGTTCGGCTTTGGGTGCTGCAATGAGGTGCTCAGCCGCCTGTGCCGGAGGGGTCCGGGCATAGAGGCTCTGATGTACAAAGAAGACCTGGTCTCTCAGGGGGCAGCCTAGGATGGATCTGAAACATAGAGGCTTTCCGTCTCCATCTGACTATTTTGGCGTCCTGTGGGGACTTTCCGGCATCAAGGACCTTGTGATCCTGGAGCACGGCTCTCCTGGGACATGTAGCTACAATGAAATGAATTACCGGATCATGAACCGTCAGTCTCCCAAAGGCAGGCTCTTCTCCAGCGGAATGGACCAGGATGATGTGGTCATGGGAAGGGCCGATAAGATCGTTGAGGCGGCAAAAGAGCTGGACCATAACCTCCACCCCAGGATCATTGCACTGGTTGCCACTGGAGTCACCTCCTTAATTGGACTGGACCTTGACGGGATCATCAGTGAGATCCAGCCGGTGACCCAGGCAAGACTCGTATCCTTTCCGCATGGGGGATTTGCCGGAGACTACAACCAGGGGATAATGGAAGCTTTCCGCACCATGGTCGATCTGGTGAAAGAGCCGGCGGATCACAAGCCATTCTCAGTCAACATAATCGGTCCAACCATAGACTCCTTCAACAATGTCTCAGACCTGGCTGAGTTGGAGAGGATGCTAGGGCTAATGGGTGCAGAGGTCAATACGGTATTCACCTGCCGGACAGCTGTTGAGGAGATCGAGCAGATGGCCTCTGCCTCTTTGAACCTGGTGACCAGAGATTTGGGCCTTGAAGCAGCCCAGATTCTAAAAGAACGGTTCGGCATGCCTTACATTCATGGCCTTCCCTTTGGAGTACGTGGCTCTGTCAGGTGGATGAATGATGTAGCAGATATCCTGGACCTTCGCCTGGATAAAAGGATGATTGCCCAGGAGCTATTGAAGTACGGATATTCTGTGCTTGAGCTCTTCGGTTTCATGCAGAATTTCGACCATCTCAGGTCATTTCTGTCCTGTCCCTGCGATTACGCCCTGGGTCTGGCTGGATGGATGGCTGAGGAGTGGGGCTTGCCCCCATCGGCAGTTGTTCTGCCAGTCAGGCCGCAGATGTCGCATGTTCCTGAGGAGCTGGAGCGGATTGGGGTCTCAAAGGTGCTCATAGAGCCCGAATCCCAGGCTATGGAGGATGCCCTCAGCAGCATCAAGCCTCATGTGATCTTTGGAGGCTCTTACGATCTGCAGATTGCGAGGAACGTTCCCGTCAAGATACATGCTGCATTTCCGGCATTCGATTACGTCTACCGGTTCGACGGATCGCCATTTGTGGGCTTTAGAGGGCATGCCTATCTTACCCAGACGCTGGTCAATTCACTGAATGCTCATCCAGAGGTGTTTTTAAGTTGAAGAAGATTGCCATCTACGGAAAAGGAGGAATCGGAAAATCGACTACTGCCGCAAACCTATCTGCAGCCCTGGCCGGGCTGGGTCACAGGGTTATGCAGATCGGGTGCGATCCCAAAGCGGACTCCACCTGCCTGCTGATGAACGGAAGGCAGGTGCCAACCATTCTGGATATTTTGCGAGAGCAGAAAGGGGAGATCCGGCTGGATGACATGGTTTTTCCGGGATTTGGCGGCGTCCTGTGTGCAGAATGCGGCGGGCCTACGCCTGGTGTGGGCTGTGCGGGACGGGGAATCATTGCATCCTTTGAGAAGCTGGAGTCTCTGAAAGCTTACCAGGTCTACAGGCCGGATGTGGTTATCTATGATGTCCTCGGGGACGTTGTGTGCGGCGGCTTTGCCATGCCACTTAGAAAGGGATATGCTGAGGACATATACATCGTGACCTCTGGAGAGAAGATGTCCCTCTTCGCCGCCAGGAACATCGCCAAGGCGGTAGAGCAGTTCAAGGGGAGAGGCTATGCCCAGCTGAAGGGTGTGATCCTCAATGCCAGAGGAATAGAGAATGAGTCTGAGATTGTAAAGGCAGCCGCAGGCGAAATGAAGACGAAGGTGGTTGCAGAGATACCGCGTGACCCGACAATTCAGATCTGCGAGGCCATGAATGCAACCGCAATACAGGGAGCACCAGATACGCCTCTAGCTGACAGGTACCGGATGCTGGCCGCCGCTATTGCTGATTAGTCCCGTGGCTTTCGTCATGGGACCT
>DAONES010000122.1:0-5182 GCA_035403205.1 Methanothrix sp.
CCGACGGCAATAATGTCTACCTGGAGCTTTCCAGAAATGGCGAGGTCGTGCATTCCGCAATAATGCATCCTTCATACGATTCTTCGGCCACGGCTGATAACACCTACATCTACAAAGGCGATGCAGGAGTGCTGAATAATGTGGTGCTCATCGCAGTGCATTTCAAGAATGCCTTTAGAGGCTCGGATCAGAATCTGGCGACAATAGACGGTCTCTGGCAGCTTTCCGATGAGCCGATATCAGTTAAGGAAATGACCTCTTTCGGCAAATTGACAATTTCTAATAGTGGTCCACGCCAGATTTCCATGAATAACATTGGAGATCCAATCACATTAAGCAAGAATAAATATGTATCTTTAGCAGGATATATTTATCTGCAGACGGCGGATTCGGATCAGCTGAGATATTATATCGTCAGAGAGGTTGGTGCGAAGGCAAAAGATTAATTATCTCATCTCACCTTCAGCATTACTCAGTGAAATTGAGTCTGCTCGGTCTGATCATCATGGCGGCGATGGCCCTAGCCATGGCCGCGGTCTCTTTTTGCAGTGTTCAAGCAGCCGATTATGGGCCCAATTATGCCTTTAAACATTTTCCATTTGAGAGACAATTAGCTGCAAATGGCTTCTTCTTTGATGAGCAATCATCGGTAAGCGGCAGGGGAGAGGTCTCAATTAAAGGGAAATTTAAAGATCGTGCCGTGGATTCCAAAGGATGGATGAAAGGCTACGGGTCAATTAACCTCGAATCCCTGCGAAGCATGAATAAGATCGGCAAAAAGGTCGACTTCTCTTCCCAGTCAGATTTGGTCTTCAATGGAGGACAGCTGAAGAACAGCAAGAGCACAAAGCTTCCCTTCTTTGAAAAGGGCATTGGGGCCAGCGTGAGCGAGAGATTCAACCTGAGCCAGGTTGAAAAGAGCGAGAGCAGCATTATCAGGTCTGTCAACCGTTTTAATAATACTATGAGCTTTAACACGGAAATGGCATTTAATGGTCTCTGGGCTATCAAGAATATGCGAGGCTGGTCGATCAATATGAATAAAAGCGAGCAAATCTATTCGGGATCTTTCCAGACTGAAAAGAAGATCGAATTCGACGATTCCAACAAAGTCTGATATAGTCCTGCTGACTTGACAATCGTGCCCAGAGTAATTTTTTTTGCCTGATAATCCTGTTGAGCAAAAGGATAATTAGCTTTGAGCATCATTAAACATTATAGATGATTGCGCAGATCTCCCGCTTTCAATCCAGGAGCGATTCCGCCTGAAGCTTGAGATCTGAGAAAGGGGTGAATGGTTATGATCAGCACCAAATTTGCGTTTGCTATTTTGGCTCTTCTGCTCATATGCGGCCTGGTTGACTCGGCTGCACAGGATATGAGCCTTGTTAATCCGCCCGCATTAGCTGAAGAGAAAACGATGTCCGCTTCCATGAGAACGTCAAATGCAGCTCTATCTTTGAATGATATGATTGCCCTGACACAGCTTGGCGGGGCTACATGGGGCGCAGGGAAAAGCCAGATTGCGCAGTTCGATGCTCAGGGAAATGTGCTCAAATCTTCTGCCCTTCCCATAAGCCAGGTAGCGGGAATTGCCGCTTATGATGGAGGAACCATTTTAGTTGGCAGTTCATCTGAGAATACAATCTACGAGTTTGATCCCACAACAAGCGACGTTCAGAAATTCCTGGACCTCAAGCAGATTGATTCATCCGGCATTTTAGCAGGGGATGTTCTGCAAAATGGGGAATTAATGAGCATTGCATCGGATGGAATATTTGTGTTTGCGGCAATTCGGGCAGGATACTCCAGCAGCATATTCAAGATAGATCCAACTACTGGAAAGATCATCTCACGGGCCTGGGCACCCGGACCGAATCCATCTATCATGGCTTATAGCTCTGGAAGCCTGTTTGTCCTCGATGAGAGCTCAAAGCAGCTTAGACGTTTTGATTCAAACATGAAGCTATCAGCCGATGCAATTTCTATAGCAGACCCGAAGGCGAAGGGCATTCTGGCAATGAACAGTGACGTTCAGATCCTCTCCGCAGATGCCAACAAGCTGCAGTCCATGCCTGTAAATGCCGCGGCTATGGTTGCTTCAATGCCGACTGGCATTACAGATAGATCTATAGCAAGCTCGAAGGTCACTTTGAATCCCGGAGCCGTTGCGATTGCTCAGGGCAGCAAGATAGCAGTGCTCATTTGCGGAGATATGGCCGAAAATGGATTTGAAGAGTTCTGGAGCGACACCTGCTGGATATATAAAGCATTGCGAGATGCAGGTTATTCTGCAGAAAATATCTATGTGCTCTATGGCAACGGCAATGATCATGCATCCGAGAATCCCAAGTATCAGAGTGCAGATACTGTAACTGATTTTCCCGCCACTTATGTCTGGGTTGATAAGGTCTTCGACGGCCTCATGAATGGGGATTCAGCTAATGGCATAAGCAAGATGAAATCTTCAGACAGCCTTTTCGTGTGGACCTTTGACCATGGTGCAGGGGGAGATCCTGCCTATCTTTGCTTGATGGATGCGGCTATGGACGAAGGCCACTTTGCAGGCAAACTGAACGCTCTACCATTCCAGAAAGCGGCCATATTCATGCAGCAGTGCCGCAGCGGAGGATTCGTAGACAACCTCCAGGGATCCAGAATCTTCCTTTCGACAGCCTGCCGATCTGATCAGAATGCTTTTCCATCAAATAACGAATATGAAACCTATAATGGCCGGATCTACAATCACGGCGAGTACAACTATTACCTGATAAGCGCGATTTCCGGAATGACGCCTGGCGGTGGCAAGGTCAATGCGGACACTGGCGGCGATTCAGGGATCAGTGCTCTGGAGGCCCACAATTGGGAAGCAAGCCATGAGGATCTGGCAGAAGTGCCTCAAATGAGCGATATGGGTGGGGTGGGAAGCACCTTTATTATAAAATCGTTCTCCAGAGGAGGCATTAAATTTGTAAAACCGGAAGCAGCTATCTTCCGCGAGGCAATCCCGATTCCAACTCCTACTCCAGATCCGATTGCAGATGGGCTATCTAAAATGCCAAAGATAGGAAAATTGATAGGATGAGTTCTATCATCCATTCCTATCTATCAAATTTTTTAAGGTCATGTAATCCGAATATTTTTTTCTTTTTTCCGCAGGAATGAGTCAGTCTTGTTAGGCAAAATTGTTGGGATGAGATAGATTTTTCATGTCAATGGTCAATGAAGCCTCATGGTAGAACGATATGGAGCGTATATCGGAGGAAAATGGGCCGATGCAGAGAGCGGCGAGACTATGGAGGTCATCAATCCGGCAACAGGGCAGGTGGCAGCTCTGGCTGCCAGGTGCGGTCCTGCTGACGTAAATAAAGCGGTGAGGGCTGCTGTACAGGCTGCGCCTGCCTGGGCAGGCAAGACTGTAGGCGAGAGATCAAAGGTGCTTCTTAAGCTTTCCCAGATCATAATGGCAAATCAGGAGCACCTGGCCAGTCTGGAGACCATGGAGCACGGCTCGCCTATCAGAAAGACGATGAATTTCGATGTGCCACTCGCTGCGGAACAGTTCGAGTACTTTGCCGGAGCTGCCAGGGCCATGACCGGAGAGACTCTGCCTGTGGGTCCCTGGTGCGCCTCCATGACGATCCGGGAGCCTCTGGGAGTGGTCGGCCTGATAACCCCCTGGAACTTTCCGGCTCTGATGGTGGTCTGGAAACTGGGAGCCGCCCTGGTCACAGGAAACGCCTGCATCATCAAGCCGCCGTCAGTTGCCCCTCTCACCACCCTGAAGCTTGCCGAGCTGGCAACAGATGCCGGGGCACCGGCTGGAGTGGTGAATGTTGTAACCGGGCCGGGAGAGACCGTCGGCGAGGCACTGGTGCGGCATCCGGATGTAGCAAAGATCGGTTTTACCGGAGACACAATGACTGGAAAGAGGATCATGAATCTGGCCAGCGAGACCGTCAAGCAGGTGGGCCTGGAGCTGGGCGGCAAGAATGCCTTCATAGTCATGGAGGACGCGGATGTTGATTCTGCCGCAGCGGGCGCAGTCTGGGGCGCTTTCTTCAATTCGGGTCAGGTGTGCGCAGCAGCAAGCAGGTTCTACATCCATGAATCCATCTATGATGAGTTTTCGAAGAAATTTGTGGCTGCCTCAAGGCAGCTTCGATACGGCGATCCCCTCGATATGGGAACGGTCATGGGGCCTCTGGCCTACCGGGCACATCGAGACAGAGTGGAAGAATACATAAAAGCGGCAAAAGAGGATGGAGCAAAGCTTCTCCTGGGCGGGGAGCGGCCGGACACGCCCGAGACGAGAAACGGATTTTATGTGCCCCCCACCATCTTCGGAGACTGCACAAATCGCATGAGGTTCATGCAGGAGGAGATCTTTGGGCCGGTTGTCGGGCTGGCGCGCTTTAAAACGGCTGAGGAGGCAGTGGCTCTGGCCAATGACACCCGCTATGGGCTCTCTGCATCCATCTGGACAAAGGACCTGCGCCAGGGGCTTGTCATGGCAGGCCGGATTAAGGCGGGAACCGTTTGGATAAACGAGCATCTCATCATCTTCTGCGAGACCCCCTGGGGCGGCTGCAAAGAATCGGGATGGGGAAAGGACCTTTCCACGATGGTGCTCGATGAGTATACCATGACCAAGCATATTTATATCGATCTAATCGGAAAGCCGGAGAGACCGTGGCACGGGCTGCTGAAGTGACGGATTGATTCGAAAAATGCATGAACATTGCATAAAAAACGCATCCTAGCAAAAAATATTTCGGAGGGAATTAAATGAACAAAATGAAAAGACAATCCATGATTATCGGATCGCTGCTCTGCCTGGCGGCTCTGGCTATGCTTCCCGGAGCAGTTTGCACTGATGATGACGTTCTATTTCAGGTATCGACCATTGATGCTCTGATGCAGGGAGTCTTTGATGGGATCTATGGCTTTGATGACCTGAAAACTCACGGCGATTTCGGAATAGGAACCTTCGATTCGCTGGACGGAGAGATGGTTGCCCTGGACGGAGATTACTATCAGGTTAAGGCGAACGGCGTCGCCTATCCGGTGAAGAGCAATATGACTACGCCGTTTTCCACTGTAACCTACTTTAAGGAAGACCAGACCATTGCCGTTCAAAACGCCAGCAACTACACAATGCTCTCCAGCCAGATTTCCGAGA
>DAONES010000123.1:0-5178 GCA_035403205.1 Methanothrix sp.
CAGAGCTTCTTCATGATCTCGTCGGTTGCCAGGTGATCCACGCTCAGAACCATGAGCTGCGGCAGGCCTTCAGCTATTCGGCCCACATGCATTCCCCCGATGTTGATTTTGCCCTCGCCGAGAACCACGCAGCACGGACCGATGATGTTGGGCCGGTCCTCGATCACCGCCAGCACCATATCGCCTTCTGTGGGGATGTAGGTGTGGTACTCATTGAGCTGGACGATGCGCTTCTCCTTTCCGGATACCGTTCCCTGAACGGTTGTCGCGCTGCCGCCCTTGGTGAGCTTTATGGTGATGGAATTGCTGTATCCGTTCGCAGATTCTGTCTTGCTCTCCAGGAGCTTGACGCCCATCTCCTTGAGGGTCCTCTGAGCGTTGACGAAGTTGACGGAGCCGCTTCCCATGACGCAGCCGAGCAATCCCACGATGGCGGATATGGTCACGGGCCTTATATCCTTCTCAGCCAGAGTTCCGCTGTAGGTCAGCTCCAGAGCCTCAAAGCCTGTTCCCACAAGCTGCCCGAGCAATGCGCCCATCTTCTCTGCCAGCTTCATGAACGGGTCCATGACTGCAAGGGTCTCAGGAGAGATCGCCGGCATGTTGATGGCATTGGTGGGAAGCCCCCCTCTGGAGATGGCAAGGATTTGGTCGGCCACGGCCAGAGCCACATTGATCTGCGCCTCGGCGGTGGAAGCACCCAGGTGGGGAGTGACTATGATCTTCTCCTGTTCCAGCATCGGATTTCCGGTAGGAGGCTCTTTGGTAAAGACATCCACGGCAGCGCCGGCCACAGTTCCGTCCGCCACTGCCTTTGCCAGAGCAGCCTCGTTGATGATCCCGCCCCTAGCGCAGTTGACGATGCGCACGCCAGGCTTCATGATCTTGAACTCATCATCGTCGATGAGGTTTCTCGTCTCATTGGTGAGAGGGGTATGCACGGTGATGAAGTCGCCTCCGCGAAGGACTGTATTCAGGTCGCCCATGGTGATTCCCATCTCCCGGGCCCTCTCCTCGGTGACAAAGGGATCGTAAGCCAGAATCTGCATGCCGAAGGACTTCATGCGCGTCGCCACCTCTGCGCCTACCCGTCCGAGGCCGACGATGCCCAGGGTCTTGTTGAAGAACTCGACGCCGGTGTATTTCTTGCGGTTCCATTCGCCCTTATGCAGCGCGGCATTGGCCTGGGGGATGTTTCGTGCCAGAGCCAGCATCATGGCGATGGTGTGCTCGGCGGCAGAAATGGTGTTTCCGCCAGGGGTATTGAGTACGATGATGCCCTTTTTAGTAGCTGCCTCCACATCCACATTATCAATGCCAACCCCCGCTCTGCCGATGACTTTGAGCCGGTTTGCGGCCTTGATCACATCGGCTGTGACCTTTGTTCCGCTGCGGATGACCAGTGCATCGTAATCCTTTATCTTCTCGATAAGCTCCTCAGGGGATAGATTGGTGATAACATCAACGTCTGCTCCCGATGATAGCCTCTTTACGCCTTCTTCGGCTAACGAATCACTGACAAGAACCTTCATGAGCATTCCTTCCGGACGGTTTAAGATCTACAAGGATTTGATTCTTTCGAAGGGTAGAATGGTAGCAGAGCAGAATGGCGAAAGGATAGAAGGCTGAAGAGCAGAATTGCCAAAATCATAGTAATCGAAGGCAAAGGTTCAGCTTTTAACGATTCGTATCCTTCTATAGCTGCTCAGGAACCGTCTCAGACCGAAAAGGCCCCCGGCGAGCAGCAGCATGATCAGCCCCCCTGCCAACAGATACATCCAGGGAATGGACGATTGCTTGCCCACATAAATCAGCACGGCGAGATCCTGCTTCCTTATCTCCTCATCCTGCTCTTCCCGATAGGAGATCCGGCAGGGCAGAGCATAGTAACCGGAGGTCGCATTCTCATCAGTGAATACCGAGAGGCTCATGGGAGCGCTTTCCCCCGGAGCAAGGCTCACGTTCTCCTGGCCGTTTAGGACCATGAGAAACGGATCGGTGGGGCGGGCCTGCATCTGGATATCGGCGGCAGGAAGATCGCCCCGGTTGGCCAGGACTATTTTCAGGATCGATTCGGCTCCCGGTAGCGTCTCGCCTTCCAGGTTCTCCTGCTCGATCTTCGGCCCCTGCATCACCTTCACCTGCAGTGGCTGCTCCTGCGAGGCCCTCTCATAGGAAAAAGCGAAATTGGGCGCGGCCTCTGTGCCCGAGACGGCGACCTGAGACAGCCGGGTGTAGCTGCAACGCAATTGCAGGGGATAAATTCCCAGGTCAGCGCCGTCGGTCAGGGCCATGAACTGCACGGTTGCATTCTCTCCGGCGGCAAGGAGGCCTGCATTCTGCCGGCCTGAGTAGATCTTGATTTTCTCGTCGCTGCTTTCAAGTTCTGCCAGGATGTTTCGGGCGCTCACTCTGTCGAAAGCAGGCTCAACCGGATCTTTGCTGGGTGAGGCATTGTTTTTCAGGACGACGAAGATGCTGGATGGGCGGCCGTCCTCCAGATTGCCGCGAATCGATGATACCTCCAGATGAGGGCCATTGCCAAAACTGCTATCCGTCATGCCGGAAAGGCCGGGAGGCAAAAAAAGAAGAAGGAAGAGAAGGAGAACAAAGGGAAAAAGAAGACGGAAAAATCGACAGAGGACCATTGCGGCTTTCATCGATTCCGGTAATGGCATTGTGCCTTTTTATCTCTGCTGCCTGAAGGCCGCCCTATGAATCCGTGGCCGCGTCGATTTGCGCTGCTTCCTTTGCCGTCAGGCCCCCGTGCACCACTCCGCAGATGCGGCGGGTGATGAGAGCGGGATTCTCGTGTTGGAAGACGTTCCTGCCGATGGCCACTCCCCGCGCCCCTGCCGCGATTGCCCCTTCAACCATCCCGAGCAGATCCAGTTCCGACTCCACCCTAGGCCCTCCGGCTATTACCACCGGAATTGGACAGGACTCAACCACGCGAGCGAAGCTGTCCTGGTCTCCGGTGTAGTTGGTCTTGACGATATCCGCTCCAAGTTCTGCTCCCACCCTTGCCGCATGGGCGATGTACTCCTCAGAGTATTCGTCTTTGATCTTCTTTCCCCGAGGATACATCATGGCGAGCAGCGGCATTCCCCATTCCTGGCAGCTCCTGGAGGTATCGCCCAATGTGGCTAGCATATTGCTCTCGTCCTCTGCCCCCACATTGACATGGATGCTAACCCCGTCCGCACCGATCTTGAGGGCCTCTTGTACCGTTGCCACCAGCACCTTGTTGTTTGGGTCGGGCCCAAGGGCAGTGGACGCGGATAGATGGATGATCAGGCCCAGATCCCGGCCATATCCGCGATGGCCGAACACGGCAGCTCCCTTATGCACTATGGCCGCGTCTGCTCCTCCGGAGGCCACGGCATCGGCGATGGCCTTGACGCTTTTGATTCCCTTGATTGGGCCGACGGTCACCCCGTGGTCCATGGGAATGATGACTGTGTTTCCAGTGCGGCGATTGAATATCCTCTCCATGCGAATTGACGATCCTCTCAAGACTTTCCATCTCCAATGCATTATCTAGTACATCAAGGTACTTTTTAATACTATGATGTACATGTAAGCCCTATTTATAGTTTGCCTTCCTCAGCAAGCCTGAAATAGTGGCAATCTGCCCTATCCTGGGAGTGAATATCATTATGGGCGGCAGTTTATCCCAATCTGCAGGTTTGAGAAAGGGTTTAAGAAAAGCAGGAGCTGTAGCATTGGCATTCTCCTTGCTGGCGGTCGTCTTCCTGAACTTTCTGATCGCATCGGCTCTGGCCGGAACAGAGACCGGCGAGTTCTGTCCTACCTGTCCGGACTGGACCGACCTCGACGGCTGGCTGGCAAAGAAGGATGCCTACGAGAGGGCGCAGATGAACGCCGGGCAAGGTGGCCAGTCAACAGTCCAGGTAAACGGACAGACGGTGAGCGCAGCATCCGCTGCTAAATCATCTCCTCCGGAAAAGGGATACCTGGTGCCGAATCTCATCGCCAACCCATCTTCCATTAAGAGCAATGAGGCCGCAGGAAGCCAGGCCAATGGTGATCGAGTAATTCTGGATGTAAGGGCAGGGCCTGATTACTCCTCCGGGCACATTCCAGGAGCGAGGAGCCTGTACTGGAAGAGCATGCAGAAGAAAGGGCTTCTCGATCCGTCTTCTGCCAGAATGGCTCTGGAGCGCGCAGGCGTGAGCCCGAGCGACAATCTGCTCATCTACGGTGACTCAGGCGAAGGAGCCTATTTCGTCTTCTGGGCTCTTAGCTATCTGGGGCAAAAGAATGTGAGCCTTCTGGACGGGGGCGCTGATGCCGCCCAGGCGGCGGGAGTTGCCTTTACCATGAATGCGCCCGCACCCCAGCCATCCAACTACACCGACAGCGTTGTGCCCTGGCTCCTGGTGACTGCCGAGAGCCTGGAGGGCATGCTGGAGCAGACTGACACCAGAATCCTAGATGCTCGCGACTTCTCCGAATACGGCCAGAGCAGGCTGGGAAATGAATCGATCTGCCTGAGCCAGGACAAGCTCTTTGACAATTCCCGGATCAAAGATGCGGCAACGCTCGAGGACCTATTCGACCGCCGCCTGGAAAAGACCGGGACGGTCATCGTCTACGGGACGCCGCAAGCCTACTCGCTCTTCTACAGCCTGAGGCTCATGGGCTACAATGCAACTCTGCTGGAAGGCGACTGGTGGAAGGAGACGAAATGGGCAGTGAGCAACATAAAATAGGTGAGCAACGCAAATAATGAGCGGGCGCTATTTGCGCTTTTTTTCTTTGGTTTAATTACGCTTTTTTATAATAATTGTTATTTTTGCCCGCTAACCATTCAGCAGCGCTTTGACCGCCATCTCGACCGCTCTGGCTGAGCCGCTCTCCGGCTGCCAGCCCAGCCTCTTGATCCTCTCAATTGATAGCTGCATGACCTTGATGTCGCCCTTCCAGCCCCGGCCATCAAATCCCCCGGTGTAGCGGTAGCGCACGCCATCCAGGCCCATCAGCCGGGTGACAATATCAGCGATCTCGGTTACGTCAATAGCGTCCTCCGTGCCGATGTTGAAGACGTTGATCTGCCCGTCCGAATGCTTCACGCAGTGCAGCATAGCCCGCACGCAGCCCTTTACCTCCAGGTAGGACTTTCTCTGCCTGCCGGACCCCAGGATCTCCAGCTCT
>DAONES010000124.1:0-5150 GCA_035403205.1 Methanothrix sp.
TCCATGGGAAAAGTTGCCTAAATAGATCTAGCAGGTAGGTAGCCGATCAATCCGCTAAAGTCAGGCACGATGTAGTGATCATATCCCTGTTCATGAAGTTCTCCAGCTTTATTGAGAGCTTTTTCTGAATCGGCTGCGCGGCCAAGTCTCCTGAGAACCTCGGCTTTGCCGTACCAGCCGTCAGCCGAATAGGGTTCTTCTTGTATGGCCTTTTCGTAGAACTTAAGAGCCTCCTGATCATTGCCCATCCCGGTAAGAGCATTGGCTTTGAGGAAAAAATTCCACGCACTGTGATCTTTTTCCGGAGCTCTTTCCAAGGATGCGATGGCGGCCTCATTCTTGCCCAATTCGATTAGCACTGCGCCCTTAATGCTCCATGAATAGCTGCTATTGGGATCGATCTCAATTGCCGTATCCGCTAGTCTCAAGGATTCATTATACTGTTTTAATTTGTAAAGTTCCCAGGATAGTTCATTCCAACTGTCGGATGACAGATACATCATTCTCGCGGCTGCAAAGGCATTTTCAGAAGCTGCCCTCATGCCCAGCTTGCTTAAAGCAAGGCCCTTGTAGATCCAGAAATACGCATCATCAGGGTGTGATTCGATCGATTTATTGGCCAATTCCATGGATTCATTTAATCGATCCAATTTGTAAAGCAGCATCAGTCTCTTTTCAATCGGTTCGGTATAATCTGACTCAATCTCACTTGCTCTGGCATAGGCTTTTAGCGCCGTTTCATAATCATTGGAGACGGACGCCTCATCACCCAGATCGATAAAGTCCCAAGCGGCAGAGAACTCAAATTGTTTTAAAGAGAACGTCTTGTTATAGGCTATAAAAGACTCATTATAATTTCCCAACAATTTTTGAACTAGCCCTTGCGCCTGCCAGGCACGCTCGGATGAATCATTCTTTCGGGTGATGGTCTTCAATTCATTTAGAGATAAGTTGTACTCCTTGAGGTTATATAACGCAAATGCGCAGTTATACCTTGCATCCTCATATGAATTGTTTAATTTAATCGCTTCCTGGAACGACCTGAGCGCCTCTTCCTCTTCTTTAAGGGATGTCTTATCCGATGGCGAACGATATTTATGATAGCCAATAGAGTGCAGGGCTTTGCCCTTATAATTCCAGGCTTCTGCATATGATCTATTGAGACTTATGGCTGCATCGAAGGACTCTAGGGCACCTTCATAGTCTCCACTCATCATTCTGGGAATGCCAATGTCATTGACATGAAATTTCGGGGGGATAAAATAGATATAAGCCGTGCAATTGCGCTTTTTGCCGTCTCCACCTATCCCCTGAATTGTTATTGGGTATCCGATGATATTATCCGACGATAAAAGGGACGCATTGGTTTTAATATAAACAGACATATTGGAGCTGAATTTAGGAACCGCCTGGGGAGGATCAAAGGTTATTATTATGTTGGATGGCGCGCCAATTGCTTTTATGTAAACGGGAAAGTCATACTTTCTGAGATATTCGTGGCGATTATAGACCGTTACATTGGCCAAAGGAGTCTCCTTTGGGAGCCACTCGCGATCGACAAAACCGTATTCAGACCGTTGATCGGTCTTCCCAGTTTCAGGCTCTCCATATCTCTCTCTCAGGATGTTACTATAATCTAAATGTCTCTGTTCAGTGATGAGATTCGGCTCAATGTAGACATTATCTATGGTTATATAAAAATCGCTTGAATCTTCCGCCCCGAACATGATGGGAACCAGATTAGTGACAACGTTTCCAATAAGCAGCAACAATGAACCCAATACGGTGACCAGAATGGGTAACTCATACCACCGCTTTCCATCTCTGCTTTTTGCCATTGTCTCCAATATATCATTTCAGAACTACTAAATACTATTATCGTTCATTATCTTTCCCCTGGCTGAAGACTTCCTGAGCCGGGCAACTGCTCACGAAACCCTCAAATTGCCCGCAACTGCGCAGGGCCTTCCAGGCGTCCTTCAGGGAGGTCTCTTTGATATTAGCGTAGCTCTCCTTCAAATACGGACAGGCCCGGACGCCTCCGTCAACAGCCACATGCATCCACCTTCTCCCGGCCATGCAGCCCATCATCTGGCCCTCAAAATATGTGCTGGCAAAGAGCCTGGGCCCCCCGGGCGTGGAATTGATCTCCCTGTAAAGGCCGATGATCTTCTCCCTCTCAATCATCGTCAGCTTCTCCTCGGCCGTCTTTGGGATGCCTTCCCAGATGGATAGCTCCTGCACGCCCAGCTCCGTGGCCAGATCATAGAGTTCGGATATGCGATCCACCTGGCCGGATTTGATATGACAGGCCATTGTCACCATCAATCCCGTCTCCAGGGCGATCTTTATAGCCTCTATCGCCATGCTGTAAGCCCCTGCAACTCCCCTCACCCGATCATGCTCCTCGGGATCGGTGCTGTAGACGCCGATAATCAGATTGTAAAGACCCGCTTCTCTGAGCCGGACCGCCTTTTCAACGGTCATATCAAGGCCCGGCGTAAAGAGGTTCACCACCGCTTTCTCTGGGTCCACATGCTTTATCAAATCAAAGATGTCCTCCCGCAGGAGGGGATCGCCTTCCGTAAATGTGACGATGCAACATCCCATCTCAAGCGCCTGGTCGATGGTGCGCAGGATCTCCTCGCGGGACAGCTCTCCTTCGCCTTCCCTTATCAGGCAGTGGTCGCACTTTGCTCCGCAGCGCCTTGTGACCTCGATGGAGAGGGTTTGAGGCACAGGCCGGCCTATGGCAAAGCGCGCTTCATTGACCAGCAGTCTCCGGAATGGACCGCTGGGAATGGGTGGCAGCCAGGTGCTTGCCACCACATCCTTCAGCCTCACCTGGGCAGGCTTCTCCTCTGCAAGCCTCTGGTTTATCATCTTCAAAACCGGGTGGAACACCAGCGCCAGTGCACCTGATGCCTGAAGAGCTTTTTTATCCCGGTCAAAGTCCACGCATAATGCTGCCGTCTTGATAAGCTGGGTCATCATATCCTTCTTTTTTTCGCGGCAGTTATAGACTTATCGCTGCCAGAAGAGATAAGGTTAAATCGATCCGGTACTCCTGTACGGGACTGGTGTTGCTAAGTGTCTGAAGTTGTACTGGCCTATTCCGGAGGCCTGGATACATCTGTCTGTATTCCGCTCCTCAAAGAGCGCTATGGATTTGATAGAATAGTCACCGTTCTGGTGGATGTAGGCCAGCCGAGGTCTGATATCGAAAGAGGAAACAGCCGGGCCAAGCAGCTGGCCGACGAGCATTACGTAATTGATGCCCGAGAGGAGTTTGTAAAGGGCTACATCTTTCCGCTCATCAAAGCCAACGGCTCATACGAAGGATATGTTCTGGGAACGGCCATCGCCCGGCCGCTGATCGCCAAGAAAGCGGTCGAGATCGCCATGCAAAAGGGCATAAAGAACCTGGCGCACGGATGCACCGGCCGCGGCAACGACCAGCTCCGTTTCGAGGCCATATTCCGGGCCACGGACTGCCGGGTCATCGCCCCCATGAGAGAGCTGGATTTAGCCCGCGAATGGGAGATAGATTATGCCCGCGATCATGGTATAGAGGTCCCTGTAACCCGCGACAAACCCTGGTCGATAGATGAGAACATCTGGTCCCGCTCCATCGAGGGCGGAAAGCTTGAAGACCCATATTTCGAGCCGCCGGAGGAGATCTACGGCTGGACGAAGAGGCCGGATGCAAACAGGAAGGCGCAGATCGTTGAGATAGGATTTGCCCAGGGCGTTCCGGTCTCCCTGGATGGCGTGCCGATGGGAGGCATCGAGCTGATAGAGAAGCTCAACCTGATCGGTGGCGAGCACGGCGTGGGCAGAACGGACATGGTTGAGGACAGGGTGCTTGGCCTGAAGGCTCGCGAGAACTATGAGCATCCTGCGGCAACCATCCTCCTCGCGGCGCACAAGGATCTCGAGCACCTGGTCTTATCCCGGGCAGAGCTTCGTTTCAAGGTCATGGTGGACGAATCCTGGTCTGAGATGGCCTACATGGGCCTGGTGGAGGACCCGCTTTACTCCGATCTGAATGCCTTCCTGGATCAGTCCCAAAAGAGGGTCAACGGATCAGTCAAAATGAAGCTGTACTGCGGCAGTGCCATTTCCGTGGGCAGGCAGTCTCCTGATGCCCTCTATTCCCAGGACATGGTATCCTTCGACTCCCAGACATTAAGCCAGAAGGACTCGGAGGGCTTTGCCAAATATCATGGCTTCCAAGCCAGGCTGCTCAAGATAAAGGGCCTGAAGAGAACTTAGAGAAATACAAGGAGAGGGTTTATTTGATATCGCGACCCAATATCCTCAGCATGCCCAGAGTTGTGATATCAGAGGACGCCAGGTCAGCCGATCTGGCGGCACTCGCCCTTGCCTTCAGCGAGATAGTCCAGCTGCCAGTTACGATGCGCTCAGCGAAGTTTCCCGGAGTGCGAGTGGAGAAAGGAAAGGTTCTGGATGACGAGTATAGCGGACCCGTCCTGGAAGAGGCCCTTGCAACCGGGAGGAGCATTCGCACCACCCCCAAAGAAGGAGCCTATCGAGGCATTCCCGTCTCTGTTGCCCCCATAATGATCGAGGGTCGAGCGGTGGCCGCCGTGGGGATAGTTGATGTGATGGGCACTATCGAGATTCCTGAGGTCTTCGGGGCTTATGAAGCGGTCATAAAACAGGTTTCAGGCAAGGCGCCCGCGAAGAAATGAAGATCCGGAACGCTCAGATCGGGGATCTGGCCCAGATTGTGCAAATCGAAGGGCTATGCTTTCCGGAAGAGACCGCTTTTCCTCCCAGGATGTTCGCCTATCTGATTCGCTATGCAGTGTCTCTCGTAGCCTGCGAGCCAGATAAGAAGGTGCTGGGTTTCATCATGGGGTACACCAGCGGAAAGGCAGGTGCCGTCTACACCCTGGATGTCCATCCCGGATACCGCAGGAAGGGCATCGGCGGCAAGCTGCTGGCATCACTGGAGGAGAAGCTGGCCCTCCTGGGTGCCCAGGCGGTCCGGCTGGAAGCGGCGCTGGACAGGCCAGAGGCGGTCGAGCTGTACAGAAATGCCGGCTACCAGGAACGCGAGCTGGTCAAGAACTATTATGGTCGAGGCAATCATGCCGTGCGGATGTGGAAGAATCTGGATGTGA
>DAONES010000125.1:0-5122 GCA_035403205.1 Methanothrix sp.
TGGTATCGCAAAGCCAGTTCAGTAGCACAATGCAGTGGTCGGCGTGCAGGCTTGTTGGCCCCAGGGAGACTATCTTTGCCCCAACCTGCACCAGCAGCGCCTCCTCTTCAGCCGTCATTCCGGTGTGATCCCCGAGGATGAATGCCGCGGACCCGCAGGTACTCGCGCCTGCTGTGCTTGCTTCGCCTGCATCCTTAAAAATCCCTCTAATATCTGCGCCGTCCTCCCGCAGGTAGATCAGTCTTGCTTCTTTCAGCTCTGCGAGCAATTGGGCAAAGCCGCCCGTGCGCACGAAGATTCCGGATGTGGACATCTTCCACTCCGTTGCTGCGTCAACTGCCAAGGCCTTCTTGAGCAGAGCGGCGGTGGTGCGCTCGTCCGGGTTGAGGTGGCGCAGAGTCTCGCCACGGAGCTGGATGGTCTTGGCTGTCTCGCCGCCCAGGAGGACCAGGTAGACGCAGACATCCTTTCGAATGCCGTGCGACAGGACGAAGGCGGCGGTGACTGCCCGGCAGAGAATATCCAGGCGGCCGGAGGTTCCAGGAATGTCTTCCAGGGAGAAGTTCGGGGTGGTAGTGGCCTTGTGGCCGACGACGACGAAGTTGCGCATGCCATTATTGAAGGGCCGGAGGTACAAGCATCTTTCGGATCACTCCTTATACCCCAGCTTTCTGGCTACATAGAACGAAGCGCTGGCTTCTGTAACCTGGCCCTGAGATTTTTGGGCCTCTCCCCTCCCCGCCCAGGCGTCAGGATAGATAGGGCTGAGATCGATGGCATGATTGTAAGCATCTAGAGCATCCTGATTTTTTCCTTGCGCCTGCAGCGCATCACCCTTGCCTATCCAAATCGTCGGAGCACTAAGCGAACCGGGAGATGTAGCGGCAATGGCCTGCTCAAATGCTTTTAAAGCCTGCTCGTACCTGCCCATCTTTAGAAGCGCTCTGCCTTTCAGCTCCAGGAGCTTCGTATCGTTGCCATCGCTTTGGATAGCATCTTCTGATTCATTCAGTGCCGTTCGGAAGGCGATCATGGCTTTCTCCGTTCTGCCTGTCATATTGAGGGAATCCCCAATGCTCAGCCATGCCGCCGCACGCTCTTTGTGTTCGGACTCTGCCGTGAGATCCAGGGAGCGCTCGAAGGCAGGCAGGGATTCGTTATATCTCTTCAATTGGACGAGCTGCGAGCCTTTCTCGCTCCAGCTCTGGGAATCGGTGGGATCAATCCTGATGGCCTCTTCGTAGGCAGCCAGAGATTCATTCGGCCTGCCCAGATCTGCCAGAATATAGCCTTTGCTCTTCCAGGCCACTACATAGCTGGGATAGAGCTCTGTAACCTCGTTCAGAGCTGTCAGGCTCTCTTCTTTCCGGTCCGCGTAGGAGAGCGACTGAGCCTTGGCCATCCAAACCAAGGATCTCTCTTTGGTGTCGTTTTGCGCAATCAGCTCTAATGACTTGTTAAAGGCTTCCAGGGACTCGTCGGTCCTGCTCAATAATGTGAGAAATTCGCCTTTTCTCTCCCAGGCGTCCAGGTTCTTGGGATCTATCTCCGTTACTCTATTCAGTGCCTGCAAGGCCTCATCCCATCGGCCCAGATTCATGAGTGACTCAGCCATGCTCCTCCAGAGACTGGAGTTTCTCGGGTCCTTCTGGATGCTCTTATTGAAGATCTGCACCGCCATCTCGTGGGCCTGGTTGGACTCATTCTGCCGGCCCAAGTTGCTCAAAGCCCGTCCTTTCCTCATCCAGGCCTCGGCATCCTGCGGATTCACCTTCAATCTTTCATCCAAAATGCCAAGCGCCTTTTCAGAAGCCTGGAGCGACTCATTATCTCTGCCGGAGATGGCGAGCTCCAGGGCTTTGCGGGTCCATATGGTATCATTTGAGGGATCAATTTGCAGGGCTCGATCGTATGCCGAGATGGCGTCATCAGTTGAACCGTTTAAAATGAGATCATTAGCCTTTTTTGCCCAGTAATCGGCAGTGTTTTCTCTATTGGGGCTCTTCTCAGGCACCCATTCCCAGTAGGCGATGAACATCTCATGTTTCCCTGTCTGATCCTTCAACGTCAGGTTGCCGTTGATCTCGTTCAGCGTGAATCCGGCGTTAAGAAAAATATCAGTTGCATTTGACAGTCCGGGACCAAAGTGGAGTCGGAGCCTCTTTCTGGGCTCAATCGCATATATCGGTATGGTAATGGAGTGATTCTCGCCATCCGACAGGCTCCAATTGCTGAAGTTCTGAGTCGAGTTACTGCCGGTTCTAAGCTCGATGAACCTGTCTTTTCCCGTGGCGGCAATATTGCTGATAATCAGAAACTCCTGTGGGATTCGGAAAGATCCATTCCCAAGCTCCACGGCTCTGGCATAGACCGCATCCGCCTCAGCCTGGCGGCCCATTGCCTTCAACGCATCGCCCTTCAAGTTCCAGACAATCGCATCATTTTGATTTATTTGCAGGGCACCGTCGAAAGCCTCTGCAGCTTCATCGTACCTGTGCAGCTCACTGGCAAGGATGACCCCCATCATCTTCCAGGACATCTCATCTTCTGGATTGATACGAGTGGCATTGGAAAATGCTCTTACTGCCTCCTGGGGTGCACCTACGTTGTGCAGCAATAATCCCTTCTCAGCCCACAGGGTTGAGTTTTGGGGATGGATTGTTAGGGTTTTGTCAATGATCTCCAAAGCCTTGCTATAGGACTGATTGCATTCAGAAGTTTTGTTTAGCCGGCAAAGCACATTGGCTTTATTGATCCAAGAAATGGCATTCTCTGGATCTATTTGGATGGCCTTTTCGTAGGCTTTAAGGGCCTGTTCATCAGAATCGTTTTTGCTTAGTTCTTGTCCCATTTGTAGCCAGTAATCAGCAGTGTTCTCCGATGCCTGGACAGAAACGCATAGCATTACCATGGTCATTAACAAGGTAACAAATCCAGCTTTCGCTAACTTGCAGCTCCATTCCATGAAATCACTCTCCTTGCTTCGGCAAACGCCGAGGGCCATCGCAGTTAATCAACCGCGACCATAGCCCGCTTTCCCCACCCGAAATAATCGATCTTATCGATCTTATTAATGCATGATACGTATTACGACATATGACGAATATAAGCTTTGTGGCTGTCGCAAAAAAGACAGATTCTGTTACCATCATCGAAAGGAAAACCCTGTATCTGACCCAAAAGGAATAATAACCCAAAGCGCAATCCAGATCTCTTCAACCGGAGAATTGAATGATTAGCGTCATATCCCTGGACATGGATGGAACCCTGGTTACAACCAGATTCGTGGACAAAGTGTGGATGGAAGGCGTACCCATGCTCTATGCCGAAAAGAGTGGCATGGACTATCTTGCTGCCAAAAGCTACGTCATCGGCGAGTACATGAAGATCGGCAGCGACCATTTGGAGTGGTACGACCTGCTCTACTGGATAGATAAGTTCGGGCTGAAGGTGGGAAAAGAGGAACTCCTGCAAATGTACGAGGACGAGATCGAGTTCTACCCCGAGGTTTTAGAAGTGCTGGATCAGCTCTCTGAGAGCTACGATCTGGTAGTGACCTCGAACGCAGCTCGCGAGTTTCTAGACTTTGAGCTGGAAGGCCTCTCTGACTACTTCAAGGAGATCTTTTCCGTTACCTCTGACTTCCGGGAGGTAAAGAAATCGCCCCTGATCTACGGTGCAGTCTGCGCTCATATGGGCGCAAAGCCTTTCGAGGTTCTGCATATCGGCGACCATTACAATTACGATTACGAGTCTCCTCTGCAGGCAGGTCTTGATGCATTCTTCCTGGACCGCAAGGGAGAGCGCTCCGGCCCGGAGGTAGTGGGCGATTTGCGAGAGGCAATGGCGCTGATTGATGGATGCATTTAGATGAAGAAGGATACCAGACTGATCCTGGCGCTTGATGTCACCAGCCGGGAAAAGGCCCTTTCACTGGCCTTACAGCTCAAAGGCTATTTTAACGCCCTCAAAATCGGCTATCCGCTAATTCTCTCCGCGGGCCTTGGCATCGTAACCGAGATGAGCCATCCGGGCGCAGAGCTGTTCATGGCACCGCTGGCTGAGAGGATGGCCAGGCTGGCGGCAGATGTGGGCGCCACCGGGGTCGTTGCTCCAGCCACGCGCCCGGAGAGGATCAGGGTGATTCGTTCCATCATTGGGGAGCGGATCATCATCTCGCCCGGTGTGGGCGCGCAGGGAGGATCTGCTGGAGCAGCTTTAGAGGCTGGAGCCGACTACCTGATTGTGGGCAGATCCATCTATGAGGCAAAGGTGCCGGATGTATCCGCAAGGAAGCTTTTGGATCTTCTTTCGTCCGCATAAATCCTCATAGATCCCTCAGGTCAGTCTCCCAATCCCCTGCGGATCTTCAAAACTTTTCTATATCTGAAGGTTGGAGCAATTTTATAGAAAAGCTGGCAGAAGACCCTCTCCCTTCAGGGGCATGGGAGGAAGTCACCACCGGAATCGTATCGAAACGAATATTAATGAGGATGTAAAATCTTTTCTCTGATTGGTGTCTTAGTTATGGGTAGCTACTTTAGCGGTATGATAGGCGACCTAAGCATCTCTTTGGATGAGCTGAAGCGTGAAAGCGAAGAGAGCTGCCCGGATCGTCATTTTATCCTGCAATTGATAGACCGCCTCAAGATCGGCCTGGAAGAGCTGGAGGACGCCAGTCGGAATATCACCAGCATCATCGAGAATGCGCCGCTGGCCATTGCTATTATCGAAAGAGACGGCTCCTTCAGAAGCATAAATCCTAAATTTGTCGATCTTTTCGGCTACGGCCAGCAAGAGATACCCTGTGGAAGAGAATGGTTTAAAAAAGCCTTTCCTGATCCGGATTATCGAAGGTTCGCCATAACCAGCTGGATCAATGATCTGAAGGAAATCGGTGCCGGGGTAAAAAGATCCCGGACGTTCAGGGTAACCTGTAAAGATGGAACTAAAAAGACTATAAATTTTATGGCCGTCTCACAGAAGAATGGAGCAAACCAGCTCATTTGCCAGGAAGCAAATGCCGGATACGGCATTGAGGAGATGAATCTCACCCGCCGTCAGCTTATGGATATTATCGACTTTTTGCCTGATGCCACTTTTGTTATCGATAAAAACCGGA
>DAONES010000126.1:0-5076 GCA_035403205.1 Methanothrix sp.
AGTTCGCAGAAGCCACAATTCCCGGGTCAAGGCTGGTCAGCTTCCAGAGAGGGGGACATCTTCTCCTGGCGGTCGAGGAGCCGACGATCAAGAATCAGACGGAAAAGCACATCCTTGAACACGTCAATGGCTAATTCATTCTTGCCATTGTGATATCCCCTGCGACATCACCTGCGACATCCTCTGGCATCCACTGAGGCACCCTTGAGGCAGCCCATGTGGCAGTAGACCCCAGATCAAAGGCTGATAAGGAGGGCTTAATTAGATGGGCAAAGGAGAACGAGAAGAACGAGCAGAAAAAGAGCAAAAAGAGGAAAAAGAGCAGATGATTCAGGAGGAAGACGAGTACGGCACCATCCTGACCTATCCCAACTGGTCGAAGAAGAATGCACCAAAGGAGCAGCAGAGTAAATGGGAGGTTCCTATCTACATGTGATGCTGCCGTCTTGCTCGAAATAATCTAATAGTAAGGGGGCATAACCATGATAAATCTCGATCTGTTCGAATAAATGGGGGATTTGACATTAAACGACATGCTCCTCTGGTATCCTGTTTGGGTGAAGTATTTTTGGCGGTCTTTCTTTGTGCGGTCTTTCTCATTTCCGCATTCTCTCTTTCCGCCCTGGGGTGTACAACATTCGGTATAACCAAATCAGCCTCCGCCGATGGGTCGGTCATTGTGGCGCACAGCAACGATGGCTTCGGGCCGGGCGAGGTGGGCACAGAAATTCGGGAAGATGCCGTGGTCTTCTCATATGTTCCAGCTCAGGATTTCGCTCCTGGGTCAAAGCGTCCTGTTCTCTATGATCCGAACAGCGGCGGGGAATTCCGGGGAAGCGGCGAATCATCGGATAACGATTCAATTGTCCTCGGCTACATAGATCAGGCTAATCATACCTATTCCTACATATCCGGCTCCTACGGAATGATAAATGAGCATCAGCTAATCTCGGGAGAGTGCACCGATTTTGCCCGGGTCCACCCGGATGCCGAGAAAGGCAAAAGGATCTTTTACAGCTCGGAGCTGTCAAACATCGCATTAGAGCGGTGCAGGACCGCCCGGGAGGCCGTCGCGCTGGTGGGATCGCTAATCGATAGTTACGGCTACTATGGCACAGGAGAGACCCTGATCTTCGGGGATCCGAATGAGGTCTGGGTCATTGAGATGTGCGGAGGGACTCCTTCTGGCACCGGCGGATACTGGGTGGCAGAGCGCGTTCCGGACGGCCAGGTATTTGTCGCCGCCAATGAGTTTAGAATCCGGGAGATCGATGCCAATAGCAGCAATAATTCCAGCTAGGTGTTCTCCGAGAATCTCTTTGATGATGCTGAGGCGATGGGCTGGTGGAGCCACAGCCAGGGCAATCTCGACTGGACGGCAACCTTCAGCGCCGGTGAGTACTCCCATCCGTATTACTCCCTGGGCCGGGTCTGGCGAATCCTGGACAGAATCGCCCCGTCGATGAACCTCTCTCCCTACGTAGAGGGACCATTCACCACTGCCTATCCGGTCTTTGTCACCCCGGACAGAAAGATTAACCTCACCGAGGCGTTTAACCTCTACCGCGATCACTACGAGGGAACCGAGTTCGATCTCACGTCGCCCCCCGCAGGCGGGCCTTTCGGAGACCCATACCGGAAGTGGGGACCCTTTGATGAGCATGATCGGCTCTATCCTGGTGAGCTAAAGCCGGGCGCCTGGCCGAGGCCGATATCTACCGATCCATGCGGCTACTCTTACGTCGCTCAGGCGAGGGATTGGCTTCCGGATTCGATCGGCGGGGTCTGCTGGCTCGGGCTCTCTTCTCCGGCCGAGACCTGCTATGCGCCGTTCTACTCAGGCATTACCGGGCTTCCCGCACCCTATCTGAACGGATCGCACTGGGACCTCGATTTCGACACCGCATTCTGGCCTTTTGAGATGGTGCAGAACTGGGCCAGGCTGATGTACGGAGAGATGATCCCGGTCATCAAGGCAGAGCAGACACGGATTGAGGGCAGGGAGCTTTCCCGCCAGGCGGATATTGAGCGGCAGGCTCTGGATCTGCATAAGAAGGACGAGCTCTCAGCCAGGCAGTTTCTGACTGAATATACCAATGCCACCGCCACGGAGAACCTGGAGAGCTGGAAGGCGCTCTTCGAGAGACTGGTTGTCACCTATCGCAACGGGCAGTATAACGATGTTCAGAATAAGACCATAACGAACATCGGATACCCGGATTGGTGGCTGGGGAATACCGGCTACCAGTACGGCCCGAGGGTGTATGATGTCCAGAAGCTGCGGGAGATTCCAGATGTGATATATGCTGGGAAGACTGTTAATATCACTACATCGGATCCCATTGCCTACATCAGGGAGAACCAGACCAAAAAAAGTTAATGCAACCGGAGGGCGGAGGATCGCGAATTCCTCATCCTTTGGATTGAGGATGAAGTGAACCTTTGCCCGGCATTTTTATTTTCCGAAGGCAGATAAAGTTTATCATCATTGAATGTAATAATAATTGATAGAAAGAGACTTGCAGCTCACTGTAAACCAAAATAGAGGATTGAGTATGTGCATATCGAAAACGTTGATATCAAATAAAAATCTGCTCGCCATCGTTTTCTTGTTGCTGGCAATTTTCATATTTGAAGTCCAGGCACAAGACCAGCAATCTCCCTTGAACGACAAAGAGAAGAAGCTGGCTGATCAGATAAACCAGTATCGTGCAGAGAATGGTCTTTCAGCCATCCCAATCTCGAACTCGCTGACAAAAGTAGCCAGAACACACATTGCTGATCTCAACACATATCATCCTGACACAAAGAACTACGGACTTGGCGACTGCAATACTCATAGTTGGTCCAATAAAGGCGATTGGACCGCGGTATGCTATACCGGTTCTGGTCAGCAATTGCAGATGCATAACAAGCCCAGTGAGATAACTGAAAGCTATGCCAGCAATGGTTACGAAATTGCATATTGGAGTAGTGGCGAGGCAACTGCCGAAGATGCCATTAATACGTGGAAGAGCAGCAGCGATCATAGCGACGTCATCCTCGAACGCAATATGTGGGCGAATTCAGATTGGAAGGCTATGGGTGTTGGTATAGGGGGTAACTACGCAGTTGTCTGGTTTGGCATGATCGAAGATCCTGCTGGGACAGTGCCAACCACCAGCACATTGACAAGCGAAGACTATCCGGATATCAAAGGACCGGCCTGCACAGAATCGTACTGCACTGATATCAATGTGCTGCATAGATGCGATCACAATAGTGAAACAATAGAACCTCAAGGATGCTTCCTTGGATTGTTTGGGCCGCCGAATGAGCAGTTTAGAATAGGCAAGGGTCCCAATGCATTTGCCGATGTTTATTATGCGGAATTCAATGTGGCCATTATTGGAGGGACTGGCCAATCAAATGCGGCACAGGATGCACCTAAATTAGTGATCCTAATCGATAAGAAATTGGACAACGGTGTCGACCTATCACAAAATAGCGAGCTGCAAATAAATGATAAGCCAGCAAAACGGCTTAAAGACTACAGCAGCAAGACAACAGATGAAGGCAAAGACAAATTCCTATACAAATTGCCGGCATCATACTTGAAAATCGGCAAGAATACTCTAAAGATAAATCCAAAAGGAGATGACTTTGCTATTTACAAGATATGGATAGAGAATGCAAAAGGAGAACGAATTTGGCAAGAGAAGAATGAACCTTGCTCGTATCAGAGCGTATGCAAATTTGATGCCAAGTATAATCCGGATCAACTTGCATGTGATTTTACTGCGACTCCAAAGGTCTGCAAAGAGAAGAAAGAATCTGGCAAACCATGTGATAAGAACTTTGAATGCATGTCTGGAGGATGTTCTGCAAGCCACTCGTGTACATAGGTACATATCACATTTTTTTGCTATCTCGTAGCTTTTAATATTTTAAAAATTATGTTTGTGGCATTTTGCCTGGCTGAGATTTCATGAAATCCTCTCCAGCCCCTGGGCGAAATCATCCAGGATATCCTCTCGGTCCTCGATACCCACCGAGACCCTCACCAGGCCGTCGGTTATCCCCATTTTCTCTCTCATCTCCTTTGGCATGACCGCATGGGTCATGGAGGCGGGATGCTCAACCAGCGTGTCCACCGATCCCAGGCTGACCGCCAGGCTGCACAGTTTGAGGCTGTTCATGAGGCTGCGACCGGCCTGCACTCCCCCTTTCACCTCAAAGGAGAGCATTCCACCCCAGCCGCTCATCTGTCTTGCTGCCAGAGCGTGCTGAGGGTGGCTGGGAAGACCCGGATAATTGACCTTCTGCACAGCAGGATGGCCCTCCAGGTATCGGGCGAGGTGCAGAGCATTCTCCGCATGCCTTTGCATCCTCAAATGCAGGGTCTTGCAGCCTCTCAGGCAGAGCCAGGCCTCATGCGTGCCCATGGTCCCGCCTGCCGTGACTGCCGTGCGCCTCATAGCGGAGATCGCCTTCTCTGTGCCCACGGCAACGCCGCCCAGAAGGTCGCCGTGTCCGCCGATATACTTGGTGCAGCTTTCCACCACAACATCTGCTCCCTGCTGCAAGGGCCTCTGAAAACAGGGTGTGGCAAAGGTATTGTCCACCGCCAGCAGGGATCCGGCTTCATGGGCCATCCTTCCGATCCCGGCAATATTGCTTATTGCCATGGTTGGGTTGGCTGGAGTCTCCAGGAAGACCAGGCGGGTGTTCTTCCGAATAGATGATTTCACATCCTCCAGATCAGTCGTATCCACGAAGCTGACCTCTATTCCGAGTTTGGGAAGAAGTTTGGAGAAGAGGCCATAAGTTCCGCCGTAGATAACATCCGAGGATAGCAAATGGTCGCCCTTTTCGAGCACGGCGAGCACCAGCGCCGTCTCAGCGGCCATTCCTGAAGAGAAAGCCAGGCCCGCCGTACCCCCTTCCAGAGAGGTGATCTTGCTGATGAATGCGGCATGGGTAGGCGTGTTTGGCGGGGAGCGAATGTACTTGTAGCCGGGACCGCCGGAGAAAGCGGCCTGTGCCTGCTCGGCGCTATCGAAAACATAAGTGGATGTCTGGTAGATTGGCGTGGCG
>DAONES010000127.1:0-454 GCA_035403205.1 Methanothrix sp.
CTCAGGGATGGTTCACGCTGATGGGCTTGAGGAAGATGTTGTTTGCCTCATCGCTTTCCGCCACAACTCCGCCGGAGTCGACCAAAACCTTGGTATTGATGTTAGCATACCAGCTGGGGTAGCCGTCGTAGGTGCAAGTCAATATCTTTCCGCCTCGTGCCACCAATCCATCCACTTCCCAGCTGCATCCCAGATTCCGGTAGTTCTCCCCGGGCCACCACTGGACACTGAACGGACCGGATGAGCCGGTGCCCTGGTTGTAAACTCCAAGCCTCACAGTTACCGGAGATCCCTGAACTGGCGTTTCGGGATTCAGTGAGAACTCGCTGACAAATAGGTCAGGAGAGCCCGACGCCGACCCAGGTCCAACCGGTCCCGGCGATCCTGCGCCAGGCTTGCTCACGCTGATGGGCTTGAGGAAGATGTTGTTTGCCTCATCGCTTTCCGCCACAAC
>DAONES010000127.1:554-5043 GCA_035403205.1 Methanothrix sp.
CCCTGAACTGGCGTTTCGGGATTCAGTGAGAACTCGCTGACAAATAGGTCAGGAGCGGCCTCGGCCATAAACATTGAGAGCCAAGCCACCAGGCCTATAACCAGAAAATATCTATTTAGTCCTTTCATATTTATCACCAAAGATTGCTCAGTCGAATGTCCATGTCATGCTGTTCGCTTATCTTAATCTGACAACATCGCTCCGACCACGACGACATACTAACAGGTTCCTGATCGAGAGATGATTGAAGTGCGGTTTCAGTTTCAGTTAGATTATTGCTCTGAATTGCCCAGGAGCATTCCTTAAAATGTTATCTTGATGATCATTTATTAATGTTTTGCACTGAAGCGCCGGAGCCTTCGGAGAAGGCTCAATTTCTGGTTCCTCACTGTTTTGTATGGATGAGATGGAAATCTGAAGCCTAATCCAATCAAGAATGAAAATCGTTATCCTGAGGTTACCCATATGAAACAGCGAAGAGCCAGCACGATGGTTTTACGGTTTCGGCTCTCATTCTATCAACAGGGTATAGGCCATATCCCTCTTGAATCTCTTTGTATGTTCGCTCTTGTTGATTATATTTCCCTGGACATCCCTTTGGGAGATGCTGATGGTGTGCGTCTTGTCTGCACTTAGAGTGAAGCTGGCAACGCCATCAATAGACCCATCTCCCACATCGCTGCTGTAGAAGGCCCCGTCCAGATAGACGTCATATCCTTTTATCCTCTCGCTCTTTATCGTCACCATTGCCCTTCCAGTGGAAATGGTCCCTACATCCAATGGCGAGACCGAAGCGTTATCGGACTTTGCGACCAGGTCCAAGATCAGGGCATTACCAGGCTCGCTCTTCCGAGCTGCTATCATGAAGTATCGCCCCTCTTCCTCTGCCCTCAGCCTGAGGAGATGATATCCTTCAAGGAGATTGAAGCTCCAGCGATCTCGTGTGCCGCTGGCATAAGAGATCAAATAGACGTCCACTTCGCCATACTCGGGCATATAAATGATTATATCCACATCCTCTCCCTGGATGGCTTTGAGGTAGTGGCTCCACTGCAAGTCATTTCGAATCCAGAGCTGGCATGAGAATGGCAGAGAGACCAGCTCCGAGAAGTTCAGAAGATGCGATCCGATATTAAGCGAAGGAGTCTCGGCATCGCCCGGATTGAAGGCCAGAGGAGCAGATAGCTTTGTGGCCATTTTCTCATCCGCCCCTGTCTCATCGCTGACCCAAGGGGCTTCTGTCCAGCTATAATTGGACTTGGGCAAGGCTTGAGCCGATGCAGCCAGGAGCAGGAGCAGGATCACAATCATCAGACCGATCAATTCTCGAAGGGGGATGGAGATTGGATGCAGGCGCAAGCGTCCCATGGCTTACATCGTCTCCAGGGCGGATATGCCCAGGGTCTCCAGGGTGGTTCGCAGGGCGTTTCTGGCCGCTTTAGCCAGAGCCAGCCTGGCATCCCGAAGCTCAAAAGATGCATCCAGCACTGGGCTGTAGCGGTAGAAGAGGTTGAAGCTCTCCGCCAGCTCGCGGGCATATGTGGCCAGATGATGGGGCTTTAGCTCGCATGCTGCCCTGTCGATGACCAGATCGAACTGGGCGATCTTCTTGATCAGGGCGACCTCATAATCGCTTACCAGCAGATCAGCCTGGAACTTTTCACTCTGTTCGCCTTTGCGAAGGATGCTGCAGGCCCGGGCATGGGAGTACTGGATGAAGGGGGCTGACAGCTTCTCGAAGTCTAAGGCCTGCTTCCAGTCGAAGGTGGTGGCCTTGTCCGCGGATACCTTTACCACATCGTAGCGCACTGCACCGCTGGCTACCTGGCGGGCCACCTCCTTTAAAAACTCCGGGCTCTCATCAGGCCGGCGGGCCCTAACCTCTTCCATAGCCTGTTTTTCCACCTCATCCAATAGCTCGTCCGCGGAGATGAACTTGCCCTTGCGGGTGCTCATGGAGCCTGTAGGCAGAGAGACGAACTCGAATATCACCACCTCCGGCTCGCGGACGCCTAAAAGGCCCAAAGCCACTCGCAGCTGTCCGGAGACCAATTTATGGTCCGCTCCAAGGATATCCACAGAGCGATCGGAGTTGGCCGACTTCCAGCGGTGGTAGGCCAGGTCGCGAGTGATGTATAGCGATGTCCCATTGGCTCTTTTCAGGACCATCTTCTTCTCAAAGCCATAATCATTCAGGTCCAGCTGAAGAGATCCCTCATCCCAGGCGACAAGGCCGGTCTTCTCCAGGCTTTCTACGATCTCGGCCACGCTGCCATCCCGCACGAACTCCGACTCCCAGTGGTAGCTGTCGTGGCGGATGTTCATCCTCTGCAAGGTCTGTTCTATTCCGCCGATAGCATAACGAACGGCAGACTGGACCTTGGCGGTGACCTCCGGATCGCCTGCCTCATAGAGCTGGATCACCCGGTCTGCCTCCTCCCGGATGGCGGGATTGGCCTCCATCTCCTTGTTTGCGGCAATGTAGACCCGAGCTATGGCATGATCAGCTTTGATGGAGTCGAGCTGGAAGTGATCGCAACCCACCACCACCATCGCTTCCTGGCGGCCCATATCGTTCACATAGTACTGGGCGTCGACGCTGCAGCCCGCCCGGCGCAGTATTCTGACCAGGGTATCGCCGATCACTGAGTTTCTGATATGGCCCACATGGAGCGGCCCGTCCGGATTGGCGGAGGTGTGCTCCACTATGACCTTCTCGTTCATCCTCCCAGTCCAGGCATTGTCTGCCAGGGCCTGGTTCAAGACAGCATTCAGGAACGCTCGGTTCATGAAGAAGTTGAGGTAGGGGCCGGCAAGCTCCACCTTTTCTACATAGCGGAATTCATGGGGGATCGCCTGGTGGATCTCTCCAGCTATGGCGGCCGGGCTCTTCTTGAGGACCGGTGCCAGGCGGAAGGCCACTGAAGAGGCCAGATCGGCATGGGGGGTAAGCTCAAGCCCCAGGCTGTTTATACCCTCCTCTGGCGCGAAGCCACAGCGATCGAGGGCGCTTTTCAGCAGGCCCTCGACCTCGCTCATAAAATCAAGAAACATGGAAACACCATAATTAAATCTGAGTCCTCTGAAAGGATGAATCGATATAAGGATTACGTTGCGATTTCTTTTGTCTCAAATTCAGGAAAGGGCACTATCTAGAAATCAAGTGAAATTTGGTTTTTTGTCAGCGAGAAATTATCCTATCCCCGATATTATTGCTAATGTGGTCGCATAAATCGTTATAATTTGATTCGATCAAAATAGATTTATCAAAATAGATTATAAATTAATATCTATATTTTAAAAAATTTCGTTGGCTATAACTATGGCGTTAGATGCGGTTAGCGGTGCTGAATCTTTTAACCCGTATCTAGAAAAGGAATGAACATAAAGAATGCATCGAGTAGCGTCTTTTGAGGTCTTCCAAAGACTCCGGCTTTCTTCAGCGCAGAGAGCTTTATCTGCTCTTTGATTCCAAGTTCCTCTAACTGCTTTTTTCTATGAGTCTTGAGGCTTGCTGAATAGAAATTTTCTATAGGATTGTTTGTAGCTGGAGCATTATCGACAAAGTAAAACGCTGTAAGATTTGGCCAAAGCTCTTCGATTTTCGCCAGTCTTTTTCTTACAGATATCATGAACGAGTCAGATTGCATCTTTAAAATTTTAAAATTATTTAAAGCTTCATAATAATCTCTTTGTTTAAGGTTTTTGTTTTCCCTTCTGCGTTTCAACTCCAAATCTCGGACGAATTTATGAAATGCGTTCTTTGCCTCCTTAATCCAGGACTTATATTCCTTGTCGCTTCTCTGTTTCATGGTTTTCTCTTCTTCGATCAAGCAGGAAAGAAACTCTATCTCAGGCTCACGATCATAAAATATATTAAGCAATCTGTATTTAATTAATTCCTGTTCAATGCTCGTTTTTCGAGGAAAATCATTGACTATGAGCTTATTCAAATGGAGCAAACAGAATTGATGGATGACCTTATTACCGAAAACTCTTTTAAAAATATCACTGTATCCTCGGTAGAGATCTGTGACAATAAATATCTGCTTTTGGGTATCAAGATTTCTTCGAAGGAAACTTTCGATAGTATCGGCGTCTTTTGAATCATAAAGTTCATCCGCGATTACTTGCCTTGTTACCGAATCAAGGAGTGTCAAGCGATACTTTTGGTTTCGACCTGCCTTGGGATGTTGCTCATCATAATGCACAAACTGGATATTTTTGACCGGAGGGATATCCATCTCATCAATCGCGCACTGGACCATGTTCCGGATAGTATCTTTATCCCGAGGATATAGATAGCCCATTATCGATTCTATCACTTCATAAGATACGTGGTTAAGCCTCAGACGAGTGCAGATTTCCGTGATAATCCCTAAGAAGTCTGCCTTTAGATTGACCCAGAAGTCTCGATTTTCTTCAGTTGACTTTCCGCAAGCGCCACATAAATATTTCCCGACGTTTGCCCCTCCGAGATGTCTCTTCT
>DAONES010000128.1:0-4977 GCA_035403205.1 Methanothrix sp.
GAGTCGATAAGGGATATTACCGATCGAAAAATGGCGGAAGAAGATCTGAAGAGCGCCAAGAATAGAGCAGAATCGGCTACAAAGGCCAAGTCGAAATTCCTGGCCAATATGAGCCATGAGATTCGCACCCCGATGAATGCCGTCATCGGCATGAGCGATCTTCTCCTGCAGATGGACCCAAAGGTTGAGCAGCGTGATTACCTTGAGACCATTCGCAGCAGTGGAAACGCCCTGATGGCAATAATCAATGACATTCTGGATTACTCAAAGATAGATGGGGACAAACTTCAGCTGGATATTCAGCCCTTCAGCCTTGCCAAATGCATAGAGGTTTCAATCGATCTGGTGGCTGCCAGAGCGGCAGAGAAAGGTTTGGAGCTTACCTATTTCCAGGATGAGTCTGTGCCCATAATGCTCGTGGGTGACGAGAACAGGCTGCGTCAGATATTGACAAACCTCCTGGGAAATGCGGTGAAATTTACCGAAAAAGGTGAGATCGTACTCTCAGTTAGCTCTTCTCCCCTGCGGGACGGCAAAGTCATGCTCAATTTTATCATTAAAGATACCGGCATCGGAATCTCTCAGGAGAATCTGGGCAAGCTATTTCAGCCATTTACCCAGGTCGATTCATCTACAACCAGGTATTACGGTGGAACAGGCCTGGGCCTGGCAATAAGCCGAAAACTGGTGGAGATGATGGGCGGAAAGATCTCTGTAGAGAGCGCAGTCGGAAAAGGCAGTACATTTTACTTTACGGTTAAATGCGACGTTACCTCTGAAAATGAGGGCGAGGCAGAGGAAGGCCAGCCTCTGGCCAAGAAAAGCGTTCTGATAATTGAAAGCAGCGAATCAGTGCGGAATATGCTTACAAAGGCGGCAGAATCCTGGAAGATGAAAGCTCTGGCGATATCAGGAGGAAAAGACGCAGCTGAGATCCTGGAAAGAGAAAAATACGACTATCTGATCATGGATGCCATCCTGCCTGATACGGATCGAGCGCTCCTATTAAGCCAGATCAGAGCCATGCCAAGCCATCCGTTTATTGTGATCCTAAGCCACCTGGGAAGAAAGATAGACCGTGATCCTCTTGTGAGCGGATATCTCAGCAAGCCGATCAAACCTTTTAATCTCAAACGTCTGCTAGAGAGCATGCTTGCTCCCATGAGCCTGGAGGAAAAGCAGCCAGGACGAAAGTCCCAGTTGGGCCAGTCGAAAAGGAGCAAAGATCTTGCCATTCTACTGGCCGAAGATAACCCGGTCAATCAAAAGGTAGCACTTAGCATGCTTAAGCGCCTGGATTACGCTGCCGATGTCGCCAATCACGGCCTTGAAGTCCTTTCATCTCTGGAAAAGAAGGATTATGATGTAATTCTCATGGACATTCAAATGCCTGAAATGGATGGGCTAGAGGCCACGCGCAGCATCCGGGAGCAGAAAGCGAAAATACAGCCACACATAATAGCAATGACTGCTTATGCTCTTGATGGGGACCGAGAAGAGTTTCTCAAGGCCGGCATGGACGACTATCTCAGCAAGCCGATACGAATAGATGAACTGAAAACGGCGCTGGAAAAATGTGAAAGAGATCTGCAAACAGACGGCTCAGAATGATTTTCAGAGCATCAAATCATGCGATCCTCTTCCTTCTCATCGATGTACAGTTCGGGCAGAGCATTCATGTACTCTTTAATCATGATGGGAAATGATCGGCTTTCCATAAATCTAAGGCCGAGCTGCTCAGCCCAGCGCTGGATTCCCAGATCCTGAGAGACAACCGCCGCGTCCAGCTCTTTGGCCAAGAGCAATACATCGATGTCCGGAGCACTGTCCAGTATGCCATAGCGCAGAGCTGCTCTGTACTTCTCCCGGAATTTGCGTATTATGCTGCCAACGATCTCCCGCTCGATCTCATCTTTCATGCTCGCGAGACCATTGCCGCCATCAGAGAGCGAGATGCATCGAGATACGGATTCCCATACCGCCTCTTCGGAGATGTTCATGCCCTTATTTATGCGGCTTCTCATATAGTCGACGTACTCGTAAAAGATCTTGGAAGGCACTTTCACCTTGTATCTATCAGGCGACTTTTTAACCAGCCACGTATCGACCTTGCCCAGGACTCGAGCATCGCAATTGTTGTGCCTCGCAAAATCCTTAATCTCATTATAGACTGAGGGATACGGGATATAGCAGCTGATTCCCAGGTGCAGCCTGCCTTCTGCCACCCGATCCAGTATGGCATTCATTCCCTCGCAGATGCTGGGTGCGCCCTCGCTCTCCCAGGCTATAGAGTCCGTGAGTGCGGTGGTATCCAGCACGAACCTCTGGCGTAGCATCGACTATTGTAAGGAATAGGTGATATAAGATACCTTGCGATAAGTTGCTTTGTGATAAGATACCTTATGATAAGATATAAGATGCCCTGACTGCTAGAAGAAAAGAAGGCCAATCAGGCCGTCTTCATCTTCGCCACTTCCTCCAGCCCCAGCTCCTTGATGGACTGCTCTCTCATCTTGAACTTCTGGATTTTGCCGCTTACCGTCATTGGGAAGTCGTCCACGAATTTGATGTATCTGGGAATTTTAAAGTGCGCGATCTTTCCTTTGCAGAAAGCCTTGATATCTTCCGCGCTGGCGGCCGCCCCTTTCTTGAGCTTGACCCAGGCCATTATCTCCTCGCCGTATTTCTTGTCGGGCACGCCAATGACCTGGACATCGCTTATTGCCGGGTGAGTGTAGAGAAACTCCTCTATCTCTCTGGGGTAGATGTTCTCCCCACCACGGATGACCATATCCTTGAGCCTGCCTGTGATCTTGCAGTAATCCTCATCATCCAGAGTTCCCAGGTCGCCGGTGTGCAGCCATCCCTCCTTGTCTACGGCCTGATCGGTGGCCACCTCGTTGTTGTAGTAGCAGCGCATGATCATGTAGCCACGGGCACATATCTCTCCGGTCTCTCCGCGGTGGACCATCTTTCCGGTCTTCGGGTCCACGATCTTCATTTCAGTATGGGGCATGGGCCTGCCGACGGTCGAGACCCTCTGCTCCAGGGAATCATCGGTAGAGGACATGGTGATGCCCGGCGAGGCCTCAGTCTGGCCGTAGGTGATCACTACCTCTCGCATGTTCATGAGGGTAGCCACCTTCTTCATGAACTCGATTGGGCAGGGCGACCCGGCCATGATTCCGGTTCGCAGGGTAGAGAAATCGTATTTGGAGAAATCGGGATGCTCAAGCTCGGCAACGAACATGGTGGGCACGCCGTGAACTGCTGTGCACCGCTCCTTCTCAATCGCTGACATGACTGAGACCGGATCGAAGTATTCGGCAGGCAGCACCATTGTGGCTCCGTGAGTCATGCAAGCCATATTGGAGAGGACCATTCCGAAGCAATGATAAAATGGCACCGGTATGCAGAGCCGGTCTTTATAAGTGAATTTCATGCATTCGCCGATAAAGTAGCCGTTGTTCAGGATATTATGATGGGTGAGGACCACGCCCTTGGGAAAACCGGTTGTGCCCGAGGTGTACTGAATGTTTATGGGGTCGTCAAAGTCCAGGCTCTCTTCCCGTTCCTCTAGAATCTCATCAGGCACCTCATCGCCCATTTTGAGCAAATCATCCCAAGACCACATGCCTTGCGGCTTTTCACCCCGGATCATCACTGCCGTGCGCAGAAATGGCAGCTTCTCGGAGTGAATCTTTCCTGGCTGGGCAGTCTTGGCCTCCGGACAGACCTCGTAGAACATCTTGGCATAGTCTGAGGTCTTGAAGCGGTCCATGAGCAGCAGGGCCTGCGCTTCCGATTGGCGCAGGGCATATTCCAGCTCATGCGTCCGGTAGGCAGGATTGATGTTGACCATGATGATGCCGGCTTTTGCTGTGGCGAACTGAGTGATTATCCATTCGGACAGGTTCGTGGCCCAAATCGCCAGGCGGTCGCCCTTCTTCAGGCCCAGGGCGATGAAACCCTTCGCGGCACGGTTCAGCAATTCTTGCAGCTCGCGGTATGTGTATCGCGTCCCCTGATGGATGGATACAATTGCGTCGTTGTCAGGATATTTTTCCGCAATTTCATCGAACATTTCCCCGATCGTCTTTCCAATAAGCGGTTTTTCCGAGCCGCGAAAAGCGTAGCTGAATGAGACTTTGCCTGGCATGAAATTGCCTGTCAATCGCTGAGAAGATATAACATTATCTTAAGACAAGTTTAGAGAATGTAGCTATGAGATTCATCAATCGGCCCGCAAAGGTTAACCCGGATGAGATATTCTGATAGAGAGTTTTCGACCCCGGGCCAGACAGAGAGAGTTCTTCGAGGGCGTTTTTTTGCCGGGGCGATAGAATAGGAGAAAAACCAAATGACAAGATTGTTTGCAGATAGAATGAGTTCTGTCCATAGGTCGTTTGTGAGGGAAATTCTCAAGGTAACTGAGAACCCGGAGATCATATCCTTTGCTGGAGGGCTTCCCAACCCCAGATATTTCCCGGTGCAGGAGGTTGCACAGGCTGCTGAAAAGGTTCTCTCCCAGTGCGGTGAAGCATCTCTGCAATACAGCACAACGGAAGGCTACCTTCCATTAAGAGAGAAGATTGCGGAGAGATACGCCAAGAAAGGCGTAAAGGTAAGCGCTTCTGAGATCCTGATCACCAACGGCTCTCAGCAGGCTCTGGATCTCATGGGCAAGGTATTCCTGAATAAGGGCGATGGCGTTATCCTGGAGAGACCCACCTATCTGGCGGCAATTCAGTCATTCGGCTTCTTTGAGCCTGTATTTCGCTCTGTGCCACTGGAAGAGGACGGAGTCGACCCGAAGGAGCTGGACAGGACGCTTTGCAAAGACGAAAGCAAGCTCTTCTACTCCGTCCCCAACTTCCAGAATCCCACCGGCATCACCTATTCCCGGGATAAGCTCAAAGCCGTGGCGGAAAAGCTGAGCGAGAGCAGAACGGTATTCATCGAGGACAATCCCTATGG
>DAONES010000129.1:0-4960 GCA_035403205.1 Methanothrix sp.
ATCGATCCAGGCATCCAGGATCTCTTCCGCTTCATCGCGGTAGGCATCCATGACGTAGGGTATGCCGGAGACATAGGCTGCTTCCTCGGTGAGGGCCATGAGGTCCTTCCTGGAAATCGTGCCCAATTTGAAGTTTCGAGAGCCGGCCATCAGCTGCTGTATTCCTGTCTTGAACTTCTGGCAATAGGTGTACAGCCCAACTGCTCCCCATGGGATCTGCTTGATATCCTGGCCGAATTTGGCCTTAAGCTCCTCGAAGGAGACGAATATCTCCTCGGCTTTGCTGCCGTACTTTGAGACACTCTTGGGCAGATCGTCCTTTTCCAGCCAGCTTCCGATATTATTTCCCACCATTCCTGGAATCATGAGGGCTCTGCCCATGCACACCGCTTTGACGAAAGGCGCGCCCATAGCAATGGCCTTGAACACCCCATCCTCAGTGGAAAATCCGCCTGCCATGGCGATGTCCGGAACTTTCATCCCCCTTCGGGAGAGCTTATTGCAGAACTCGTAGGCCAGAGCCTGCAGGTAGAAGGTCGGAATGCCCCATTCATTCATCATCGGCCAGGGGCTCATGCCGGTGCCGCCCGGAGCGCCATCGATGGTCAGCAGATCTATCTTTGCCTCGGCTCCGTAGCGAAGTGCCATTGCCAGCTCAGCCATGCTGTAGGCCCCGGTCTTGAGGGTGATGCGCTTGAAGCCAAGATCACGCAGCCGGTCTATCTCCTCGAAGAACCCATCCCGGGAGACGAAGCCCAGCCTGGAATGCCTCTCGAACTCCTTGATGGCTCCTGTCTTGTAGGCCATCTGCACCTCAAGGTTGGTCGGGTCCGGCTGCACCACGTAGCCCCTGCTCTTCAGCTCCAGTGCTCTCTCCAGGGTTTGCACCTTGATCTCGCCGCCGATGCACTTGGCACCCTGGCCCCACTTCAGCTCAATGGTCTCGAGATTGTGGCGGGACGAGACATATTCGGCAACTCCGAGACGCGTGTCCTCCACATTCATCTGGACGAGTATCTCGCCGAATCCCTCGTGGAACTTCTTGTAGGTCTCAATTCTGCGATCCATCTCCGGGGACTTCCTTACCTTGCCTTTGGCATCCAGGACCAGCTCCGGGTCTACTCCGCAGACGTTCTCGCCGCAAACGAGGGTGATGCCGGATATGGCAGCACCAACAGCAAAGTGCTCCCAGTTCTTTCTGGCAATATCGGTTGATCCGAGAGCGCCAGTGAAGATGGGCAGCTTCATCCTGACCTTCTTCGACCAGCCGTAATCAGTGGTGAGGTCCACATTGGGGAAGATTGAGGTGTCGGGTCCCGGCTCCACTCCTTCCGGCAGACCGTGTGCACCTACTGCATATCCCTGAATATTGAGATGGGAATAGTCCAGGGGATAATTCTTGTCGGCTCCTGCGGTCATCTCTCCAAATGGTCCCGGATAGAGGACTTCTCTGCCCCGGAAGGAGGCAAGCCAGGTCTCGCATCCGCCTTTGCACCCATCAATACATCTGGTACAGATTCCCGACATGGGGACGACATTTCTGGAGCGATTGATTGTCCCAGTTGCTTCATTGGCATTTGGCCTTCTCAGATTCATCAGCGCCACCTTTTATATTTTTATACTATAATACTGATATATTAATTTTTATGACTTTCTGAATTGGCTTAAATAGAAATATTCCAATGGCTAAACATGTCAATCAATGGCTTCATTCTGGCCAATTCATTCTCATAAAGATCATAGTAATTGTTTTCTTAACATTTATGATCTTATCATAAAACAGATTCTTCGATTCGATTATAAATAGATTTTTATGAAATATTCATAACAATTATGAAAAACGCTTAAGGAAAAGCTTTTCAGGCAGGCTGCCCAAGGATAGCCCGGTTGATCTCCAGTCATGGCATCATAGCTGGTGAAAGAAGGATAACAAAGATGACAATTGTCATAGTGGACTATGGTATGGGAAACCTCTTCAGCATCTACAACGCTCTGGATTATGTGGGAGGCAACCCCCGAATCGTTCGCGATCCTGATGACCTGAAAGGCGCAGACGGCATCGTTGTTCCGGGTGTGGGAGCCTTTGGCAGCTGCATGAGCCAGCTCTCAAAATTCGAAAGCTCTCTTTTGCGCAGCTTTCGGGAAGGAGTGCCGATGCTCGGCATTTGCGTTGGAATGCAGGTGCTCTTTGATGAGAGCGAAGAGAGTCCCGGCGCTCCCGGCCTGGGCTGGATAAGCGGCAAGGTTGTGCACCTGCCTGAGGGTGTGATGATTCCCCAAATGGGCTGGAATGACCTTTCCATCAAGCGTCCTGTGCAAATGCTGGACGGAATCTCAGACGGAGACATGTTCTATTTCGTGCATTCCTACTATGGCCTGCCGAAGGACAGGTCGGTTATCGCCGCAACGACGGATTACGGGACAGAAGTGACTGCAGCGGTGTGCAAAGATAACCTCTTCGCGACCCAATTTCACCCTGAGAAGTCGGGCGCCAAGGGCCTGAGAATACTGACGAACTTTGTGAGGTCGGTTCGATGCTAGCGAGAAGGATCATCCCCTGTCTGGACTGCGACCTGGGCGTGCCCGGGGGTCGAGTCGTCAAGGGCATTGAGTTCAAACAGATAAGATATGCCGGCATTCCCTGGGAGCTGGCTGGCAAGTACTACCAGGACGGTGCCGACGAGATCGTCTTCCTGGACATCACTGCTTCCCATGAGCGGCGCGAGACCATGACCGGCGTCATCAAACAGACCTCGCGTTCGGTCTTTGTGCCTCTGGCAGTGGGAGGCGGCATAAACAGCGTCGAGCAGGCTAGAGAGGTATTCAATGCCGGTGCCGACAAGATCACTGTGAATACCTCGGCGCTCAAGCGACCGGAGCTGATAAGCGAGATCGCAGATCTGTATGGCAATCAGGCCGTGGTACTGGCCATAGATGCCAAGCGTCGCTATGCTCTGGAGGAGGGCAGAAATGTCGTGCAGACCGAAAAGGGACCATGCTGGTTTGAGTGCTCCTTTTATGGCGGCAGACAGTTTACGGGAATCGACGCTATCGCCTGGGCAACCAGGGCGGTATCTCTGGGTGCAGGGGAGATTCTCCTCACCAGCATGGACCGGGACGGGACCTATGACGGCTTTGACATTCCGCTTACCGATGCCGTAGCCAAAAAGGTTAAAGTGCCTGTTATCGCCTCGGGAGGCTGCGCGAGCCCTGATCATATGCTGGAGGTTTTCAAGAAGACCGAGGCTTCAGCCGCGCTAGCGGCGAGCATCTTTCACTTCGGAGAATACAGTGTGGGCAGCGTCAAGTCATATCTTAAAGAGCGGGGCGTGAATGTGCGCATTTGAGAGAGGGCATATCTGAAATGGACCGCATTGAGCTTTCTAAGGCACCCTGCAATCAGACTCTGGAGATCATGAGGATAAATGATGCCAGCTGGGAGAAGAGGTTTGAGTCCATGGGCATACGGAAAGGGGGGCATATCCGCAAGATTGCCTCTCAGCCTTTTGGCGGCCCGATAGTTATCGAGGTAAGCGGCACGAAGATGTCGTTTGGCCGAAATATTGCCGCAAAAATCGAGGTGGAGGCTCTCTCTCGTCCCTCCCAGTAAGTAACCCCCCTTTGTTTTTGCCTTTGTTTTATGTGGATATGAGCTGCTTTAGCCTCTGGATGCTCTCCATGGCCTGAGCAGATTCGTGCAGCTTCTCATCCTCAAAGTGCTTTATAATGGAATCAATGCCCGCTTTTAGCGAATAGACCTTCATCGGCCTGCCTTTGCCTTCACGCTTGATTTCCTTCTCTTCTATCCAGTTGTTGTCACGCAGGGTGCGCATGGCAATGCTAACCTCCGGCTGGCGGAGGTCTGAACCCATCTCAATCTCCCGAGATGAGGCTTCATCCACATTGGCCAGAAAGGTTATGAGAGTTGCAACGTTGCGTGGAACGCTCAGGGATCGAAGCGTTTCGACAAATTCCATATCCTTATCGTCCAGGATCTTTACAGTGGACTCTTTCATAATTGTCACCATATTTTTCTTGCCACAAATACGTAATGATATAAATAATTTGTTTTGAAATGGAGTATCTTTAATTTTACTAAATTAGACTATTACTTTAGATAATAACTTAAAAAGCAAGTATCATTTACATTTAGGTGGATTCACCCAAATGAATTCCTTAATTTGAGAATTTATATTTGTTAGAATTTTCAGCACACCCTCAATGAAGATGCGCTGATTGGTTGATATTTTCCCTCCGTTCCTAATCTTAAGTCAGAATTAGATTTAATAATTAATTTAAGGAGCCTCGGTATAAATCTAATTATAATAATATTTATTAACATTTTAATTAAGGTGCATAAATATCAGGCGGCCAATGTCATCCTGGCAATGGAGCAACATATATCTCCTCTCCGGGAAATGGCAATGCTATGATATCCTTAATGGTCCGCGAGAAGGATCTCAAGGAGCTGGTCCGAACAGAAGTGGATAACCTCCCTGGAGTTCTTTTTGCAGGGACCAGCCCACTGCTTCGCCCCTTCATGAAGAAGCTGGAAGCCTTGCTGCCTGAGGAAAACAGGGGCCGTGGGGACAGTTACATCTTCAATTCGCTCCATTCTCACATCGACCAGGTACATGCCGGGCAGACGCAGATCGTCGTGGTGAGCGGAGACATGCAGGTTCTAATACTTCGCGATGAACTATGCGAATTGATCGGGGAGAGGTATCCTACCGCCAGCCACCATCTCCTGAACCTGCCAGGCCTGCTGTTCCTGCAAAGCAGCCCATCCCTTCAGACGGCAAGTGCCGTTCTGCTGCGCAGGGAGTATAAGCTGCAGATTCCGGACGGACGCAGAACCATGCGCTATATCTTTCATATGGGCGTGGTCGCCATTGATGCGGATAAAGAGGCAATCTGCATCCAGTTTGACCCGGAGAGGCTGCCCAAGAGGGCGGACGGC
>DAONES010000130.1:0-4953 GCA_035403205.1 Methanothrix sp.
ACCTTAAGCTTGCTCTCAAAGCCTCCTGATGTCGGCTTTTCCACTCCGGCCAGGACCTTGATGTAAGTACTCTTGCCGATGCCGTTCGGACCGAGGATGCCCACCACCTCGCCCCGGCGGATGATGCCGGGCTCGGCTTGCAGCCGGAAGGAGGAATACTGCACATCAAATGACTCGTAAGCGATGAGCGTGGGGATTTCCTTGTCGATTCTGGGAGCGTGAACCTCAAAACGAATGGACGTATCTCGGAATCGAACATTCTCTTCGGGAAGGTTGCCGCGCAGGTACTGGTTGATGCCCACCCTTACCCCTTTGGGCCGGGTTATGACGCCGTAAGCCCCTGGCACGCCGTAGATGAGATGGATGTTCTCTGCCAGAAGATCGAGGAGAGCCAGGTCGTGCTCCACCACCATGACCGCCTTGTCCTTGGCCAGGTCCTGGAGGATGCGGGCCACATTGATTCGCTGGTAGATGTCCAGGTATGGGCTGATCTCATCGAAGAAATAGAAATTTGCGTCGCGAGCGGTTGTAGCCGCGATGGCCACGCGCTGAAGCTCCCCGCCGGATAGACTGGAGATGTCCCTGTCCATGAGCTTGTCGATGGAGAGGCTCTTCACCAGATCGGCGAGAACTCCCCTTTCGTCCGTCTTTTCCAGCAGGCCGCGAACCGGCCCGGAATAGCTCTTGGGGATTCGATCCACGTACTGAGGCTTGTAAGAAGTCCTGACACCCTTATCTGCTACCTTTTTCAGATAATCGCCCAGAACGCTTCCCGCAAAGCGGGCGAAGACATCATCCCAGGAAGCATTCTTTCCTAAATTAGGGCGCAGGATGCCTGATAGTATGGATACTGCAGTGCTCTTTCCTATTCCGTTGGGGCCCAGAAGGCCGGTTACCCTGCCATCGACAGGCACTGGCAGGCCATAAAGGGCAAAGCCGTTCTGGCCATACCTGTGCACCGGATCCTCCATCTCCTCCGGCAGATTGGTGATAGTGATCGCCCCGAATGGGCATTTGCGCACACAGATGCCGCAGCCCACGCAGAGGTTCTCGGTGATGAGTGGTTTATTCTCCACAAAGATGATGGTCTCGTCGCCCGTGCGCACCGGCGGGCAGAAGTACTCGCACTCTTTAGAGCACTTGCGGGGCTGGCAACGATCGCGATTGATGATAGCAATCCTCATGGAAGTATCCTCAGTTGAGAAGAAGCGTCCAGGTAACCAGCCAGAGGTCCACTACCATGAACTCCACATAGAACCAGTCTTTGGTCTTGAAGCTCTCCGCATCGATATTCATGTATCCGTAGGTGTATCTTTGAATGAGATAGGTGAGCAGCAACAGGGACATCATCACGAAATGCCAGGGATAGCGTGAGATTGCGTCGCCTTCGTAGTAGCAGGCAAATCCCGCCAGGGTTCCCAGAATAGAAGGATAAACGGTCTTGACGATTCCATCAATGCGGTCCTTTCTGCGTTCGGCTGCGCTCTTGGGCGCGACCTTTGGCGGCTGTCTGGCCGGCTTGTCGCCGGGCTTATCCTGGGCAGTCGCCAGCCGTTGGTCTTCCTTATTGCCAGCCTTTTTTTCTTTCTTGGCCATCCCACCTTTGCATTTCATTATATGATAATAGCGTTTTGGTCCGGGAAAAGTCCAAGTACTATAACTTTCAAGAGCCTCAAGATGTGTATGTAGTAGCGGATGCTTCAGTATTTATCTGGGGCAAACGGCCAGCCGGAGAGCTTATCACCGTCCCGGCGGTGGTGGCGGAGCTGAAGGACATAAGAACGAAGTCCCTGCTATCCATCTTTGAGGCACGGGTGGAGAGCCCTTCTCCCCAGGCGCGAAAGGCAGCAGAGCACGCCGCAACACAGACAGGAGACCTCAAAGCACTGTCTTCCGCTGATTTGGATGTCCTGGCAAAAGCCCTGGAGCACAAAGCCGTCCTCGCCACCGACGACTATGCTCTGCAAAATGTCGCTCTTCACCTCGGTCTGAAGATAGAGCCCATAGGGCAGCCCAGGATAAAGAGATTGATTAAGCACGTCCAGAGGTGCCAGGGCTGCGGCAGAAAATTCGAAGGGGAAGTTTGTACTGATTGCGGAACTCCTGCCCGAAAGAAAAAGAGGTGCATAAGATGAAGAATATTGAAACTTTGATGAAAAAGGCAACGGAACTGAAAGCGGAAGGGCTGGTGGAAGGCCAGATCTCTGAGGAGTTGAACGTCTCCAGCGAAACGGTCACCTGGCTGCTTACCCATGCAGAGAAGACCAGCAATTCACCCGGGCCCAAGGATATCTCTGTGGACTGGTCTATGATCGGCAAGAGCGCTTTCCGGATGAACCATATCTCGGAGGCCCTGTCGGATATCATAATTGAGACTCTAGACGACAATGATTGCGGTGTGGATGCAGTGGTGGGCATAGCTCTGAGCGGCCTGCCTCTGGCCAGCATGGTTGCCAGCAGCCTGTCTGCGGAGCTCGCGGTGTACACGCCCAGCAAGCAGATGCTCACCAAAGAGAGCGGCAAAGCGCGGGGCAACCTGAGCGCCAATTTCGCCAGCGTCATGGACAAGGATTGCATCATCATCGACGATGTGGTTACCACCGGCAGAACCCTTGAGGAGGTCGTTGAGTATCTGGATGAGCATGGCGCCAAGATCAACGCCATCGCCGTTCTCATCGACAAGAAGGGCACGGATGAGATCGCCGGAGTGCCTGTGGTCTCGCTGCTGAAGGTCTTAAGAGTTAATTAGGGCCATAATCCCGGACAAAAAATGGCCGAAGAAGTCGGCCATGTATATATTTTTGTTTAAATAATTAACAATCTCGGGAAAGCCTTTTAGCATTCCAGCAATCATCCTCCGCTCACAAGCTGATTAACTATGTTCTCCGAGGATGAGTATCGACTAGACTTCTTTGCGGATGAGGGATTCCAGCGAAAGAAGTGCGAGAAATGCGGCAAATTCTTCTGGACCAGAGACGGCGAGCGGAGGACCTGCGGGGATCCGCCATGCGATCCCTACACCTTCATAGGCTCGCCCATATTCAAGCGCAAGCACACCATCGACGAGATGCGCGAGCACTACCTGAACTTCTTTGAAAGCAGGGGACACACTCGCATCAAGAGGTATCCGGTGGTGGCTCGCTGGCGGGACGACATTTATCTGACCATTGCTTCCATCGCCGACTTCCAGCCCTTCGTCACCTCCGGGCAGGTGCCGCCGCCTGCCAATCCACTCACCATCAGCCAGCCCTGCATCAGGCTGGACGATCTCGATTCAGTGGGACGCAGCGGACGGCATCTCACCACCTTCGAGATGATGGCTCACCACGTCTTCAACACCCGGGAGAAGGAGCACTACTGGAAGGACCGGACAGTCTCTTTGTGCGATGAACTGCTGCTGGGCCTCGGCATGGATCCCCTGGCGGTGACCTACAAGGAGAACCCCTGGGCTGGCGGCGGGAACGCCGGGCCGAGCGTGGAGGTCATGATCGGCGGCCTTGAGCTGGCCACTCTTGTCTTCATGGACCTCAAAGCGGTGCCCAACGGGTCAATCCAGATCAAGGGCGAGACCTATGAGAAGATGAACAACTACATCGTGGACACCGGCTACGGCCTGGAGAGGTTCGTCTGGGCTTCCACCGGATCGCCCACCATTTATGATGCCATCTTCCCGGATCTCGTTCGCAGGGTTGCTGACCTTGCCGGAGTCGAGCACAATCTGAAGGATGCCGAGTACGCGGAGATCTTCGCCCAGAATGCCCGCCTGGCTGGAATGGTGGACCTGGATGAGTACAGCATGGAAGACCTGCGAAAGAAGATTGCAGGCAACATCGGCATCTCGCCAGAGAAGCTTCAGAAGACCATCGAGCCAATGGAGCGCATCTATGCGGTGGTCGACCACACCCGCTGCCTGGCCTACATGCTGGGCGATGGCATCATTCCCTCAAATGTCAAGGCCGGCTACCTCTCCAGGCTGGTCATACGCCGCACCCTGCGCCTCATGAATGAGCTGGGCCTGTCTTTGCCGCTGGCGGAGCTGGTGCAGATGCAGATTCAGCGGCTGGATTTCCCTGACTGGCAGGAGCGTTTTGTCACCATTAAGGAGATACTCGACCAGGAGGAGCAGAAGTATTCCGAGACCCTGGAGAAGGGCAAGCGCCTGGTCAGAAAGACGGCGGAGAGCTACCTCCAGAAGAAGCTGCCCATACCTCTGGAGGAGATGATCTCCCTTTACGACACTCACGGCATTCCTCCTGAGATTGCCCGCGAGTCGGCGGAGGAGCTGGGCGCATCGGTAGTGCTTCCGGATAACTTCTATTCTCTGGTGGCCAAAAAGCGCATCCGTGCGGAGAAGGAGGTGGCTGCCGCCCCCCGGCCCGGAAAGACTGAGCTACTGTTCTACGGGCATCCCTTCGATCAGGTCTTCTCTGCTCAGGTTCTGGATATAGCCGACGACGGCAGCATCATTCTGGACAGGACGCTTCTCTATCCGGAGGGCGGCGGCCAGCCTTGCGATCACGGCATCATTGAGAAGGACGGCCAGATCTATTCGGTAGTGGATGTTCAGAAGTCCGGAGACGTGGTCCTGCACAAGCTTGCTGGCGCAGCCGGCTTGCAGAAGCTACAGAAAGGAGATCTGGTGAGCGGAAGGGTGGACATGCGCCGCCGTCTGGCTCACGCCCGGCACCACACAGCCACCCATCTGGTGCATGATTCTGCTAAGCGCGTTTTAGGCAAGCACGTCTGGCAGGCCGGAGCCCAGAAGAGCGAGGACCGGGCACGGCTGGACATTTCTCACTACAAGCGCATCACCGACGGCGAGCTGAAGGCAATTGAGCTGGAGGCCAACCGGAGGGTGATGGAGATGCAGCCAGTGGACACCCAGTTCCTGCCCAGGACCGAGGCTGAGAAGCTCTTCGGCTTTGAGCTCTACCAGGGAGGCGTTCCGCCCGG
>DAONES010000131.1:0-4930 GCA_035403205.1 Methanothrix sp.
TCAAAACATCTCTGAAGACCCTGAGAGCATCCTGGTAATTGTCCTGGGCGACCAACGTCAGACCCTGGTAATATTTTGCCTCGGCATTTTGCGGCTGCAACAAAGACGCCGTCTTGAAGCTCTGCAAAGCCTCTTCGGACTGCCCGGTCTGGTTCTGCGCTATTCCCAGTCTCATCCAGGCATCTGCATTCTGTGAATTCAGATGAGTAGCGTTGAGAAGAGCATCAACCGATTGACTGTAGCGGCCCAGAGAGTAGTAGACCTGTCCCAGATTGTACCATATCTCCTCCTGAGTGGGATCAGCCAAGCATGCTTTTTCCAGGCTCGCTGCCGCTTCGTCATACCGGCCAGCAGAAGCCTGCATGCTTCCCAAATCACACCAGGCAACAGAGTCTTCTGGGTTCATGGATACTATCTCCAGGAAGCATTCTATGGCGGCAGAGACATTGCCGAGGGCTGCCAATGCCAGGCCCTTGCCCTGCAATGCATCAACATTGGACGGGTCCAGGCTCAGGGATCTGTCGAAAAGAGGCAGAGACATGTTGTATTCCTTCTGGGCTGCAAGAGCATTGCCCTGTCCACAGTAGCCATGGCTGCTGGATCTCAATGAGACCGCCAGCTCGTAGTAGTGAAGAGCATCACTGTAACTCTCTTTTTCATAGAGCGCATCAGCCATGCCTAAAAGGGCGGCAGTGTTCTTCGAGTCGATGGATAGAGCCCTCTCATAGCTTTGCCTGGCAAGATCCAAATCCCCGCCGCAAAGCTGCGTATTTCCTAGTCCTGCCCAAGCAGCCGAACTGTTTTTATCCTGTGACAGGACCTTATCATAAAGCCCTTTTGCCGATTTGCAGTCAGCTTCTGAATACTGGATCTCGGCCTGGCCCAGCAATGCTCTGATATTTCGCGGGTCGCTTTTCAAAGCGCTCTCGTACAGGGGGAGCGCCTTATCAAAGATGCCACTCAAACGCAAAGCATCTGCTTTGCCCAGCATCGCCTGCACATTGTCAGGCTCAGAAGATAGGATGCGGCTATAGGCAAGCAAAGCGCCTGAGAGATCATTTTGCTCCTGGAGCATGTCGCCCTTGCTCAGCAGTGCTTTCATGTTGTCTGGCTCGATGATTAGTGCCTGATCATAGTAGCCAAGAGACTGATCTCTGTCTCCCTGGAGGTAGAGGGCTTCACCTTTTCCCAGCAGGGCGGTCACGCTTTTGGGATCCTGGGCCAGAGCGCTGGTGAAGTTGTCCTGAGCATAACTATACTCATAGCGCGCCAGAAGGCAATATCCATTGCCAACCAATGCCCGAAGATCATGGGAGTCGATTTTCAGCGCCAGAGAAAATGCCTTCTCTGAGGAGTTGTAGTCCTTCTGGGCATAGAGAGTTTCCGCCTTTCCCAGCAATGATCCAAGATCGCTGGAGTTTTGCAGCAGTGCCGCCTCGTATGATTGCAGCGCTTCGTTGTATTCCTTGAGAGCAAAGCGGGCATCACCCATGCAGCGCAAAGAATCCGCATTATCCTTTTCATTCTCTGCTGCTCGGGAAAAACACTGCAAAGCCTCCTGGTACTTTTTCATTCGCAGCAAGAGACGGCCTTTGCCAAGCAGCGTTTGTGGATTATTTTCATCTATCTCAAGCGCCCTGTCGTAGCTTTCCAGAGCGCCTTTATCGTTCTGCAGGCCTTCCTGCACCTGTGCCATGTCAATTAGAAGGGTGATATTTCCTGCATCCAGGCGCAGAGCAGAATCGATGAATAACCCGGCCATTCTATATTTTCCCATCGCCGCCAGGATGCGCCCTTTCAATGCCAGGGCGGGAACGCTGGATCGGTTGATCTCTATTGCTCTGTCCAGCGATTCAATGGCTTCGGAATTTCTTCCCAGGTGATGGAGGATCTGTCCTTTTAGCAGCCATACTTCCGGCAAAGAGGCAAGAACAAGGGACCTATCGAGGCTATCCAGGGCCAGAGAGTAGGAGCCGTTTCTGCTCTGCTCTATTGCCAGCTCATAATAGCGGCTAGATCTTGATGCTTGCTCATCCTCCAGGAGGGAAGCATTCCCGGATTTGCCGCCAGCTTCTTTCATCTTGGCAGAAAGTGCGGCTGATGCTTTTTCTTTTCCGGCCAGCGCTGCCGGGTCCGAGGGAATAAGGACAAGAGCCGTATCGTAGCTCTTGACTGCCTCCGAGAAGGAGCCGCTGCTATTGAACCTATCGCCTTCTGCCACAAGGGCCCTGACCATGCCGGAGACTGACTCAGAATTTCTCGGATCAAGGCGGGAAGCTTCCTTGAAATTTTCCAGCGCCAGAGAGACATCTCCTCTTGCTAGAGATCTTTCCCCCAGGCCGACCAGAGCTTTGGCTGCTCCCGCCAGGCCCAGTTCATCCGAGGGGCTTGCGGCCAGAATTTCTTTGTAGCAGGCGAGTGCCTCCTCAAATCGGCCCAGGCGGCTCAAAGCCTCTCCCTTCAGCATCCGAGCAGTGCTGTTCAGCGGATCGATGGCGAGAGCCTCATTGCTATTATTAAATGCCTCCACAAAATTGCCTCTCATTAAAAGGCCCGATCCCTGATCGATGAGCACTCTGATCTGGCCCGCCTTTCCGGCTTCCTTCAGGCCATAGATCGAGGCATTCCTGAAGCTTTCCATGGCCTTTTCATAGTCTTTCAGGGCAAGGGAGGAATTGGCCATCCCCAGCCAGGACTCTGCTATGGCTGGTTGCAGGGCCAGGGACCGCTCGTAGCTGTGCCGGGCGTCGGCCCAATCGCCGGCCATCTCTTTTGCCCTGCCGTCCTCCTCCCAAAGAATGGCATTATTGCTGTCCCTCTTCAGAGCATTGCTAAAGCACAGCCCGGCCATTTTGTAACGGCCCTGTCTTGAGAGAGCAATGCCTTTTCCTGCCCAGGCGGATGCGTTCTCTGAGTCGATCTTGAGAGTTCTATCAAAGCTTTCCGCAGCCTGCGCAAAGCTGCTGTTTGCGAGAGATGCCTGGCCTTTTTCCAGCCAGAAGGTGGCAGTGGCAGTACTAGTATCTTGAGCTGCTGCGGTCAGGGAAAGGAATAGCAGCAGCAAGCAAGCCATAATGATGCCGAAGTGCATCGGAGACGGGATGGAAAAGGACCTCTGCAAAGCAATCACAGATTTACTGAGAATTGCAGATGGGATATATTTCCAGCGCCTAAGGACGAGACTGCCCGGTCGGGGGAAAACTAAATAAGATTAGAAAGCTAACAATTGACGTTAACATATCTTCCTCATCACCTGGACCCCAGGGCCGCAGTCCGGAGATGAGATGGCTTGCGTTTTAGGAGATAAGACAAATGAACAGGATGTTTTTTGAAAGGGAGTCCTGCCTGATAATAATGCTAATAGCGGCATCCTTTCTCGCCTTAAGCATAATCGCTGCGGGGGAGGAGAGCCATAAGGCGATCACTCAGGACCTTATAAAATTGATTGATGAGCAGCCGGAGATCGGGACGATGCTGGAAGAGTCCATTGCAAAGGCCAGAGAGATAAATCCTGATAGGCAGACAAATCCCGCACAGAGCTTATCTGAATACTACGATTTCATAGACAATGCCTCTGAGCTGATCCCCCAGGATGTGCTCGATGATCCGGCCAATCTCACGCGCGATCAAATTTTGCAGAGCATCTGCTACTTCTATTTCCTGGTAGACCAGCCTCTGCCCGAACTGGAGGACAAGGGGCAGTTTGACAATACCATTCAGTACTATGGGCCGTTCTCGGAATGGCTGCGCAAGTTTGCCGATAGCTGGGGAATGTTCCTTGATACCGAAGACTCTTGGAACAATGATACATTCCAGCAGTTCTACAATGACCCGAAGTACGGCTTGCAGGGGCCGTGGTATGAGTCTCCATCCAACTGGAACACATTCAACCGGTTCTTCTCCAGGTACCTGGCATCGCCCGCTCAGAGGCCCATTGCTTCGCCAAACGATACGAGCGTCGTCGTCTCCCCGGCTGATTCTGTGCCCCAGGGAACCTGGGCGATCGACAACAATTCAACCATTATGGCGGAAAACGGCATCAAGATTAAGCTCGTGCGCTACTACAGCATCGAGGATCTGCTCGGCAATGACAGCGAGTACAAAGATGCCTTTGCCGGAGGGGTGCTCACCCATACCTTCCTGAATGTCAACGACTACCACCGCTATCATTTCGCAGTAGGCGGAAAGATCCTGGACAAGAGGTCCATAACGCAGAATGTGGCTTTGGAGGTGGCATGGAATGAGAGCACAAAGATATATGATCCGATCGATTCAACCGGCTGGCAGTTTTCCCAGACTCGCGGCTACGCAATAGTAGACACAGGCGAATACGGACTGGTAGCCCTGATCCCAATGGGCATGGCCCAGGTCTCGTCCGTCAACTTTGAGGACGGGGTTGAGGTAGGCTCCGATCATGAGAAGGGCGAGATGCTCGGCAACTTCCTTTTCGGAGGGTCTGATTTCGTTATGCTCTTCCAGAAGAAAGCCGGTTTCGAGCTGACGGCGACGCCCGGCATTCATATCCTCATGGGCGAGAATTATGGGGTGATGAATGCTGCGGCTTAGCAAGAACGACCTGTGATCAAAGGAGAGTTGGTGACTGTGATTTAGCTTCCTGTTGCGGCGGCTCTCGGATGCAGTAGCCTGTTGGCGCTGATTCATGCGGTTACGCTGTCGCAACACGTTTTTCTCAATTGCATGAATCATATTAGCGCTAATTCAACAGAATCGCCGTCTTTCAGCCCCAGAGCCAAGCGCAGCTGCACAGGCGCAATGACCTCGATCAGCTCCAGCGGGTACCGGCTCTTCTCGGGCCGGACCGCTGCGGCTGCGATGCCGTTCAGAAGGATGCGATGACACCTGCACGCCCCAAAGGTGCGGCCCTCTTCGGTGAAGCTCTCGATCTCTATCGCCGTTCCTTCTGCCGGGA
>DAONES010000132.1:0-4910 GCA_035403205.1 Methanothrix sp.
AACTGAACTAGGCCATCGATCATAAAACTCACATCCTGGTGCTTTCCGGTCGGGATAAATTCTCTCCGGGATGACTTTTGGCTCTCAGTGGCTCCGGCCATCCCGGATGATACTACAACTGCAATATTCTATCTTACTCACTTCTATTTAACTTGTGGGATCACGAAGGGCAAATTTCGTTGAACCTGGGTCTGCGAGAATTTCAGCTGAGAATGTGCCGCCAGAACAAGAAGCCGAAACATAGGTAAGTTCTCATTCATCCGGACGATCTGGCAAGCTCCGCAGAGTTTGCTTGTAGAGTCCTGTGTAGTCCTGTAGAGTCCCGAAAACTAGATATATTGATAAAGAAGATAATTATGTTTTGTCGCGTGCTGTTCCCCCTAGAAGTGATTCATAGGCCGATTAAGTCTGGCCGACCGATCGACCGATAAGCAGGACGAAAGACTTCCTTCTCTCGGGTCGATAAGGGTTTCAGGTCGGACGGGCGCCGCGCAATTTGGGCGTAGGTCTTCGGCGATGGCGGAAAACACCTCATAAGGTGCAATGCTCAGATCGCCATGGATCATCGGAAAGAGGGAAAACGCGGCGCAGGGATGCGCGATGAAATAGGCTGGAGCCAGGCCCTCCGTCAACAGGCGATCGGGTCCCCTTAAAACGGGCGCTGTGCTAAAACCCCAGTGCTGCCTGGCCGATGAGTCGCGCATCAGTTCCGGGTGAGATGAGACAGCTGCTAAAGGGCAGTTCTGTTCCTCCTGGGAGGGCGCTGCGGATCGGCGTTTTTCTCACTTTCTTTTCCCCTGCATTTTCTGTTTTCATCTCTATTTTATCGATGGTGTTCTGCCTCCGAGGCAAAAATTTATATCCTATCACTAACGTAGAGTTAGTATAGACAAGTAATCATAAGGTGATATCAAATGTGGGATAAGAGGTATCCGTCAATATTCGATATATTCGAGAGCTTTGCCAAAGGGTTTCCCTTTGAGAAAAAAGACCGATTTGAGGATGATTGGTTCAAAGGACCATTTGAAGACATGATCAAAAGGTTTGAGGAGGATATACCCTCTGAGTTTAAAACCTTCGTGCGCGAAGAAGAGACTCCCGGTGGGATCTCCAGGCGGTACGGCCCATTCGTCTACGGCTTCAGCTATACGGCAGAGCCGGGAAAGGAGCCGGTCTTCAATGAGTTTGGTAACATCAAGCCTTCTCACAGGGGCATCGAGCCCAGCAGGGGCCGAGAGCCGCTGGTGGATGTCATGAATGAGAAGGAGCGGTACAGGATCTTCGTAGAGCTGCCCGGTGTGGATAAGGATAAGGTTAAGCTGGATGTGGCTGAGGACAGCGTGGAAATCAAGACGGAAGACGAGAAGAGCTTCTACAAGATGATCCACCTCGACTCTGCTGTCGATGCGGACAGCGCGAAGGCGTCTTATAAGAACGGCGTCCTGACCCTCGATTTGGACAAGAAAGAGAAGAGAAAGGGCAAAGAGGTCAAGATCGAGTAAGATGCAAGCAAGATGTGGAGCAAAAAGCGAGCTAGATAGCAAACCGGCCTGCATGCCAGCCTGTAGCTGGCAAACCGGCCCCAAACTTTTTCCTCTGGCGTTATCCGGTCATTTTCATGTGTCCCGTTCGTCTCATGTGTCCTGTTTTTCTCATGTCTTTTCCATTTTGCGCAGGCGCAGTAATCCGGTTTTCCGGCAATCGCCGTTGCTCGACCAATTAGCAATTATTTTCCAATTTTTCTTTCAATTATATCTGATATAGATCTGATATAGGAGTCATGTGATTCATAAAAATACATACAGATACTCATAAAACGTCAATGTGAAAAATAGGTACTTAAATGGTGGCGTCGAAAGGATGTTTCATGCAAGAGGTGAGTGGTGTCTTGGGGCAGAACCAAGAGTGTGGATGCAATGAGTCTGGCTGCATACTATCCGGCTTGAAGGAGTTGATGCACAGCAAGTACAGCGACATTATCCTGCTCTGCGGCGTGGTTGTGGCCTTCGGGATGCTTCTTGCCGTTTCTGCATCAGGCTGAGGCGCTGACCTCTGCAATATCCCTTCACGAAACTTTTTTTCCATAACAAAGATTAAATCAACGCCGGTTCTCTAAAACCATAACGAGGATTGGCATGGACAAGAATGAGTTGGTAAATGAACTCGCCAGGAGGCGCGGCTTTCTCTGGCCCGCCTTTGAGCTTTATGGCGGAGCAGCAGGCTTTTACGATTACGGCCCACTGGGCGCGCCCCTCAAGAGGCGCATTGAGGACATCTGGCGGCAGTATTTTGTCATATCGGAGGGCTTTGCGGAGATCGAGGCGCCCACTATCGGCGTGGAAGGGATATACCAGGCATCCGGCCATCTGAGCGGCTTTTCCGATCCGCTCACCAGCTGCAAGGAATGCAAAGAGATCTACCGGGCAGACCATCTCATCAAGCACATCATCGAAGTGCCTGATGCCCTCAGCAACGAGGAAATCTACAAATGCATCAAGGATAACGAAATCGGCTGCCCGGAGTGCGGCGGAGAGCTGTCTGAGATTTACGAGTTTAATCTCATGTTCAAGACCATGATAGGCCCCGGAAACAAGATGGCCGGCTACCTGCGGCCTGAGACCGCGCAGGGCATGTTCATCAACTTCCCCAGGCTGCTGCGCTACTTCCGCGATTCTCTGCCTTTCGCAGCGGTGCAGATAGGAAAATCCTTCCGAAATGAGATCTCGCCCCGCCAGGGCGTGATCCGGCTACGGGAGTTTACCCAGGCAGAGGCAGAGATCTTCATCGACCCGAGGGATAAAAGCCACCCCCGGTTTGACGAGATCGCGGATATCAAGATGAAGTTCTACTCCCAGGCCGCCCAGGAGAAGGGCGAGGAGGAGGAGATGACCTTTGGCGAGGCTGTGCAAAGAGGCGTTGTCGCTCACCAGGCTCTGGCCTACTATGTGGCCCGCACCTATCAGTTCCTTCTCACCGTGGGCGTGGCCCCGGACAAGCTTCGCTTCCGCCAGCACAAAGCAGATGAGATGGCTCATTATGCCGCAGACTGCTGGGATGCGGAGGTCTTCTTAGACCGGCTGGGCTGGATTGAGATCGTTGGCGTGGCTGACAGAACCGACTATGATCTGGTGGCCCACGCCCAGGCAAGCAAGGCCAATTTGAGCGTATTTGTCCATTATGATCAGCCGGTGAAGCGAAAGAAGCTGGTCATCAAGCCGGACTACAAAGCTCTTGGACCCAGGTTCAAGGCCCGCGCCAAGGCAGTAGGCGAAGCCCTCAAGGCCCTCTCTCCGGAAGAGTTGGAGGCGAGCCGGGGCGACAAGATCTATCTGATGCTGGATGGAGAGAGAATTGAGATCGATGCGAGCCTGGTCGCCTTCGAGACGGTGGAGGAGGAGATTCGGGGCGAAGAGGTCGTGCCTCATGTGATTGAGCCCTCCTTCGGCATAGATCGCATCATTTACACCGTGCTGGACCATTCCTTCTATCAGGATGATGTGGAGGGAGAGATGCGCTCCGTTCTCAGGTTCAATCCTGCGGTGGCACCCATCGAGGTGGCAGTATTGCCTCTGATGGACCGAAAGGAGCTGGCCGAGCCAGCCAATGCCATTGTGCAGGAGCTGCGCTCTTCCGGCATGCGGGTGGACTATGACGCCTCCGGATCAATCGGACGGAGGTACAGGCGCAACGATGAGATCGGCACGCCTTTTGATATCACCGTCGACTATGAGATTCGGGAGAATGGAACGGTCACCATCCGGGACCGCGACTCCATGAAGCAGATAAAGGTTGCTCGCGAGCGGATAGCGCACAGGATCTCAGAGTTGCTGGCAGGCAGAATCAAGTTCGAGGATGCCGGAGAGCCGGTTGCCCCTGCAAAGAAGGAATAAGAATAGCAACAGCAATGGCTACAGCAACAGGAAAACGACAGACGCACCTGCAATTGCGCTGAACGCGCGCTGAGTGTCACGGGGAAGGCGGCAGATTGTGGCGGAACTGGCATTGGAGTGGCAGAGCAAGCTGATCAGAGAGATGCGCAGAAAGGCCGTCCATCTCACCGGTCTTTCCGTGCCTCTGGGGCTGGTCTTTCTGGGCAGGACTGTTACGGCAGCAGCCATAGCGGTCGTTTTTGCCCTATCCCTGCTCATCGAGTCGGCGCGTCTCCAGGGAAAGATTCGCCTGCCCGAGGTTCGTGATCATGAGAAGACTAAGGTTGCCGGCTACATCTACTACATGGCAGGCAGCCTTCTCACTGTGCTTCTCTTTTCGCCGGGCATCGCCATAACCGCCATGCTCTTTCTCTCTCTGGGCGATACGGTGAGCGGCCTTGTCGGCTCGATTCTTCAGAACTGCGATGTGCGGGCTGCGCCGTCCCCAGGAGTCCGCTGGCGAATAAAGCCCCTGCCAGTGGTCGCCGCCACATTTGCGGCCTGCATTCTCATCGGCTATCTCGCTTCAGGCATCTCCGGCCTCTCGCCACAGGTCTACCTGGCGGGAGCGGCGGCAGCGGCCTTTGCCGACGGCGTGGCCATTATCATCAGAGACAAGAGCCTGGACGATAACTTTACCATACCTGTCCTTTCGGGAATTGTTATGAGCGCAGTCGCCCTGATCCGCTGAGGGTTCCAAATCCAATCTTAATGTTTTCTGCTTTTTCCCAATTGGTCATAATTTCAGGCTTCGCGCTCTTCGCGGCTTCGCGTGAGATTCAAGCGGATCACGTGAAGACAGAAATCCGCGAAGAGCCGGTTAAAGATGAGCAATTCTTGCCTGATTGTCTGATCCTAATTGATCTTCGCCTTTAACGGTGGCGCATGGAAAAGGTTTTTTAAAGTATGGCACCCCTTTCACCCTAAAAAGCGGCAATTGCTGCTCTGACAAGGGAATTAGGAGGAAATGGAATGGATATT
>DAONES010000133.1:0-4904 GCA_035403205.1 Methanothrix sp.
GGAGCTTTTTACCAGTGGCCCATGAGAATAGTGGTATCTAGCCCAGGCCGATCCCCCGTAGCAATTGGAGCGTTCCATGAGCTCTACCCTTCGGCCCTCGTCATCAACTACAGCATGTATTTGCTTGTACACTACTACATACGGATCAGCTAATTCAAGTTGCAATGCTTATTCCTCGGCTAAATCATTTTGTTATCATCCAGGCTCTTCATATACTCTCTTAATACTACCGTGGCATAGCTTCCTTTGGGCAGGCAGAACTGTAGCTTTGCCAGATTTTCTTCGATTTCGATTTGCGGTTTGACCTGGCACAGAGCTGCGCGCCTGGTGCCCCTTGAGCCAAGGTCCGGGTTTTCCGGAACTCGGAAGTTTTCAGGAAGAATGCCCTCATCTCTGAGAATCGACCTCTCTATCTCACCCTGCGCGCCTTCCTCTATCTTAGTCTCAAATCCTATCAAAGGCAGAGTGAGAAATGCCCTGCCCCTCCTGGCCAGTCGGTCGATGGCCGGCAGATTCTCCGGGGTGACGACCTGCATGCGATCCATATCCGGCAAGCCATCCTTAGCAAAGCAGAACACGTCGCCAACTATTGCATTTTGCAGCGGCATTCTCCGAGCCAGGCGGCAGCTGAGAATCCTGTTGAAGATATAAGACTGGTAAGCATGCACAAAGAGACGCTTCAAATTGACGGACAGAACATCAAAAGAGTGAGCATAATCCCCTGGATGCTCCACGAGATAGTTCATCATGGCAATCTCGTAGCGCAGGTACTCCGGAAACTCCTTGAGAGCTGCAGAGATGTCCCGGCTCATCCAGAGCTTCTCCCGCGCCTCTCTGGTCCTCTCCAGCTCGCCGGGAAAAGAAAGGGCAAGAAAGATGAAGGCCGCGTCCTCGATCCGGCCTTTAGCCAGAGCCTCGCCAACCTTATGGGTGACCGGCCTGCTGTCTCCAAACCTCTGTATTCCGAAATAGTTGGCAACTCCGCCATATTTCTCTATCTCCGAGGTGATGGCCGCCAAACGGGCGGCAGGGCCCGGGCAATTCATATCCCGTATGGTTATGCGAAAATTGTTTCCCAGCAGGTCTCCCATTCCCACCGCTCGATTTGTCTTGCCCAGCACCCTGATCTTCAGGTCGGGCAGATTGATTTTAGAAAGGTCGGATTCATCCAGATTCATGATGCTGATGCGCTGGGTTGTTACCGCTTTCTTGTCCTTGGTTCCGGCCCAGGCAAACCTCTTCTGGCTGATGCGCAGCTTTCTTGCCATTTCCCGGATGAGATGATGAGTATCCCAGTTGGTCTTCTCCACGTCCAGGACCAGATACCTTCCCCCTTCGTACCTCAGATCCTCAAATATCTCCGTTACCTGGAAATCTTCTGCGCAGCTCTTGATGATGCCGCCGCAGCCTGGGCTATCGGTTACGTAGTAATCCATTCCCAAGGACCGGTCCTTATTTCCTGCTGAGATCATCTTACCACGAAGACTTAAACGAGCTTGAGCTTGCCCGTAACCTTGTCCATCTGCTTTCCATGAGCCGGACCCAGGCCCAGTGCGGTTATGGTGCCGGCAGGAATTTCTGTGAGCCCTGCATCGGCAACGATTGCGCTGGCGATTCCCGCCCTCTCTGCGTCCACCCTCAGCCGGAAGAGATCAGGCACTCCCGGAACTTTCAGGACAACTTTCTTCTGGCCTTCCGCCTTCCATTCGGAAACAGTAGACCGGTCCATCTTTTCCGCTCTTTCCACGGCCATAACAGCAGCATGAGCAACCTGCACTGCCAGCTTTCCCGGAGAGAGCTTCAAATCCTCTCTGATCACAATGCATTGCTTAAACTCCATCAGAAATAACCTCGCTGAATCGATCAAAAATATGGCTGAGATTAAGGATAAGAGGCGGGAATGTTACGCCTCTTTGGTTACGACCTTAAGGCAGGATGGGCTCTTGGCGATATTTCCCATCTTGGCGCCGATGAGATACTCCAGGCCCCTATCCGCGGCGATGTCCAGGATCCGCTGCGTCACGACGCCATCGAAGATCACGCCGTTTATGTCTCCATTAGTCTCCTTGAGCTCTCTGGCCAGGTCTCTAACCGCCACCTCTCTCAAGACATTTTGGTTGCGGTCCATGATCCTGGCGGACAGAGTGCCATCCAGCTCATCCACATGCTGCCTGAACCATTCTCTCTTCGGCTGAGGTTCTGGTACCGGGGTGGGCTCAGGAGCCGGCGCAATTACCTCTTCCTCAACTGGAGCGGCTGGGAATTTGGGAGCAACATCACGGGGCACTACCCGGCGCGGGGCAATTACCTCCGCTCGCTCCATGGTATTGCGGACGCATAAAGGCTTCTCGCGAATGAGGCTCTTTCTCTTGGTGGTGATGTCGCGCCGTTTCTTTGGCTGGTTCTTGATCTTGTATTGATCCAATACCTGCTCCACCGGAATCTTCTGGCGCAGCGCGCGGACGATCTCCTTCTGGGTCATGTCCTCTACGCTTTTGCCCTCCGGAGCTCTGGCCACAAAGTCGATATCTGCAACCTGGAGAAGCTCCTTTATGATCAATTCCCCGCCCCGGTCGCCATCTGTGAAAGCGGTAACGACCTTCTTGGCGCAGAGGTCGGCAATGGTTGGCGGGACATTGGTTCCACCTACGGCCACAGCATTCTTTATGCCGTACTTCAGCAGGTTGAGCACATCCGCCCGGCCCTCAACCACTAAAATAGCATCGGAATCAAGCACATTGGGCCCGGCAGGCAGGCTGTCTTTGCCCAGGTGGATTATCTCCTCAACGCGAACGGACTGCTTGATCTCCTCTGTGATCTCTTCCGTCTCCAGGATGTTCTCATCGAACATCTCCACAAGAATGCGTTTGGCCCGTTCTATTACATATCTTCTCTTGGCGGCTCGGACGTCCTCGATCCGGTTTACGCAGATGCGAGCGATGCATGGCCCCACCCGATCTATAGTCTCCAGGGCTGCTGCCAATATGGCCGTCTCCACCTTATCAAAGCTGGAGGGAATGGAGATGGTGCCGCTGGCCTTTCCGCCGGTCGATGTGATCTGAACATCTATCCTACCCAGTCTCCCTGTTTTTTGAAGATCTCTTAAGTCGAGATCGGATCCCAAGAGGCCCTCTGTCTGGCCGAAGATAGCCCCGACCACATCCGGCCGCTCCACTATCCCCTCCGCAGTTATATCCGCATAAATAACATATTTAGTTGTATCAACATTTTGCATATAAGACACCTCTTATTTTAAAATAGATAGATAAAAGTCACACCCATATCCAAGAGCCGACGCTATCTGCGGCCTGCAAAGGCCATTTCGCGACTCATTGTCGCAATTATCGCCATGCCGTACCAGGGCAGGCAGTGAGCAGTGAATGATGATGAATATGAGGTTCATCTAGCTATTTCAGTGTCCATTTGCCAACATCATGGATCATCTGATAGAAATGCCCACACATGAGCGCTTTTATCTTCACTGGCTGGCATTTCATCGCCCTCTGCATAGCTCGGGGCTTAATTATCATGAGATTTCTTGCCCAAATGCGCGCTTCTATCACTTAAAAATGTATGAAACTAGTTTAAGAACCTTGTGGTGCAAATCGAGTCTGCAAACTTATTTGCGAACTGCGAAAGTTTCTACAATACTATAAATCCGTCCGCTGTTCTTACTACCATTACCTCTTCTCCCGGCTTGACTGGCAAATCCCTGGGGCGGGCCGCGAGAGCTGTCTGGTAGGTATCCGGGTCCATGATCTCCAGCACATCCTCGTCCTCTGATATCACCATTGCCGCCTTTGCATCGGATTTATTTCCCAGGACCTCTACTGTCTCTGAGCTCTCCTCGCTCATAGAACATCTCCGGCCTTCCCTGAGAGAGGAGATGAGGGTAGTCTTGCCCACAAAGCCAGCCACAGAATAGAGCGAACCCCGGTAGGAGACGATGTCGCCCCGCTTGAGCTTGGGGAATCTGACCAGGAGAGTAGAGCGGTAAAGGTCGCGGCTGTCCTTCTTGCCCACCAGCTTAGCGGTTTCCAGCAGCTTGCCACCATAGCGCTCCATGATCGCCCTTGCCATGCGCCTGCCCAGTTGCGTTGAGCCGAGGATGATATCCAGACCGCCTTTTACCTCTTTGATCTCCTGGATGAAGGACAGGTTATCACCCCCACGGTATCCTGAGTCGGCCATGTCCTGGGCGATCTTCTTGCACTCATCGATCTCCTTTTGCGTCATGGACCGCGCCGCATTTGCGCGCAGCTGGACTGTGGACTCGAAATATTTTCCAGCCATGCGGCTGCATCTCTCGCAGGCCACCATTTTGATGCGGATGGGTATCTCGCAGTGCTCGCTGGCGCTCTGGCCTCTGAAAATGCCCTGGATGTCAATATCGGCCTGATATCGAGTGGCTCCGATCTTCCTCAGATCTATTTCGATATGTGGCTCTGCCAGCTCCTCATGCAGGCAGATCGCTTCCTCTGCCGCCTGATAAGCTAGATCCTCTACAGTGCTGCTGTCCGGAAGCTGCCACCTGCCTTTTATCTGGCGGGAGCCGCAGACCGAGCAGATGACCACCTCCACAACATCAGGACAGCTGGCAAGCCTTGTCACCTCAAGGGTGCACTTCGGACAGAGCCCTTCAACTGTGGGCTGGCCGCAGCGATGACAGATGGCTTGCTTCACATTCGCACCATCTGAGCATAGAGTACTCCGCCGATCGATAGGGTGCAGTCTCTCTCCACATAACCCAGGGAGATGGCATGCTCGACTGTCTTGCAGCCCACAAAATTGGCCATTGTGGCTCTTTCAAGTGCCTTTGCCACCTCGGAGGGGGAGACCATTTCGCCTCCGAAAAAGTCGGCGGTGACTTCTATCTTGAGGCGGCCCTCGGAAAACTTCTTTCC
>DAONES010000134.1:0-4848 GCA_035403205.1 Methanothrix sp.
ATTACATCCGGCCTTTCATCCATGACCCACTCCCAGGAGACCTTGGGAAACTTTCCACTCAAACTGTCGGCTATATTCAATCCTCCTGCCAGGCCTACAAGGCTTGCGAATCCTGAGCCGGGACCATAGACGGTAAGATCGCTCGTTCCTGTTGAAGATCCTGATTCGATGTAGACCTTTTGCAGCGGCATCCCATCAACGGCTTCTTCTATCTGCGATGTCTTCTCCTCATTCCACTTGTTGTAGGCTTTTGCTTCCTTCTCCCTGCCCAGAATGATTCCTAGCTTCATCATGGAGTCGGTGACGTTTTCGGGATTGGTAAAATCAAGTCCAATCAGGCTGATATTTTGGAAGGGGGCAAACCCTTTCTCAAAGGAATCCACTGCATAGGATTTTCCGCTCGACGTTCCATAGGAGTAGCACAGGACTATGATATTCGGGACTATGCTGTCTCCCTCCCTGGCAATCTCACCTATCTTCTCATAGTCAAAGGAGTTCCATGTGCCCACGACCTGCTTGTCTTTGAGCTGGGGATAGATCTCCGGCCGGTCATGGATGGTCTGGGTGACCCCGATGATCTTATCCGAATCGCCCAGGGCGGCTACAGCCTCGGCGGAGTATCCGCTCTGAACGATTATCCTCTCTACCGGCATCTTGATGACAACCTCTCTTCCGGCAGAATCCACTATCTTTCTCGGATAGCTGCTCGCATCGTCGGAGGCTGCCGCCCAGGCAAGAGAAGATAGCAGCATCAGTGTTGCCAGCATCATGATTGCTTTCCTGATCTTCTTAAATTTTCCACTTCTCAGAATATCGGCATCTATTCCTGGATGAAAGCATGCCAACCATTGACATTGCTCGAAGAGCTTGCAGGCTTCTGCCTCTGGAAACTCCAATTCTTCATCTCCCTCTTCATTGCTCAATGAGAGGCATTCATTGGTGTTTTTCGGCATTATTTATTCCCCGATGGGTGATCTGAATAATCGGCATCTTTAATGCGATCCCATCCTTTTAAATCAACTTAATTTTAGTATAGGAATTTATATTTGATTTAAAGATTGTGGTTGGTCGGATTTTTATTTTATATAAATTAAAAATCAAAACATTTAAATAAAAAAATTGATTAAACAAAGTGAAAAACCGGCCATCTGCCCGCAGCTGTCGACCCGGAATCGCTCTCCACTGCCTCAGCACGGTTCTTCTTTCGTCTCGTTTAGCGCAATTTTCTACTATCCAGCTATCTTGTATCCCGCCATCTGCTTTCCAGCTAAATGCTGATCTTCTTCAGAGTCACCATCCCTCCCACCAGAAACGCAACCAGGAAGGCAAACAGAATCAGAAATGATCCCCAGGGAAGGGGCTGATCCAGTGCAGCTGCCCTCAGGAAAAGGCTGGAATGGGTGAGGGGAAGGATGTAGAGAGCATACTTGAGACCCACCGGCACCTGTGAGAGCGAGAAGAATGTCCCTCCCAGGAAGGTCATGGGCATCAGTATCAGGCTTCCGAAGACTGCCATGTCCTCATGAGACCTTGCCAGCAGCGCCGCCAGCACTCCCAGGAAGGCGAAGGTCAGACAGGTGAGGAAAAGGCCGAGGAGGAATTGCGGGCTGATGTGGATGTGTGGCGCAATCAGCAGAGCCACAACCAGAAAGGCAACTGAGCTCATGAGGCCTCTTACCACTCCGATCAGGGCTTTTCCCATGAGAAGGGATGACAGGCCGATGGGTGCCATGAGGCATTCATCAAAGCTCTTGAAGTAAAGCCGGTCGACATTGAGCCTCGTGCCTGCTCCATTGAAGCTGGTCGTCATGGCGGTAAGGGCGATGATTCCCGGAATGACAAATTCCAGGTAACTGGTCCCATTGAGATTAATGCCCCGGCCCAGGCCCCATCCGAAGGCCACCAGATAGAGAATGGGACTGACCAGAGTGGTAATGAGGTATCTTGGCCCGCGGCGTTTCAGGGCCATGAGGTCCGCCCAAAGAATGCTGTAGGCATCAATCATGTTACCCCTCCCAGAACCTTCTGGCCGGTAAGCTCGATGAATACGTCTTCGAGGTTTGACTCCCGCATCACAACATGCTCTGTATCCGGCAGGCTTTCAATGAACTGGGCAGCCTGGGCTCTATCCGGGAAGTATCGGTATTGGGTTGCGTTTCCGTTTAAATTCATCTCCACAGCAATCAGTCCCAGCTTTCGGCGCAGGCTGAGTGGCGAGTCTATGGCGATGATCCGGCCGTGATGAAGAACGCCCACCCTCTGGCATAGTGCCTCAGCCTCCTCGATGTAGTGAGTGGTGAGAAAGACGGTTGTGCCCTCGGTGTTCATCCTGCGGATGAGCTCCCATACCTTACGCCGGGTCTGAGCGTCCAGGCCCACCGTCGGCTCATCAAGAAAGAGAAGCTTGGGCTTGTGAATAAGCGCCCTGGCGATCATGGCCCTCCTCTTCATGCCACCGGAGACATCATCAATGAGATAGTCGGCATGATCGGACAGCTCCACATAATCCAGAAGATCCGCGATCCTCTCGTCCCGCTCCTTTTTGGTGAGATGATGAAGCCTGGCATGAAGCTCCAGGTTCTCGTGAATGGTAAGATCCCGGTTCAGGCTGAGGTGCTGCTGGACTATTCCAAATTCCGACTTCACCTTCTCTGGCTCTCGGGCCACATCGATTCCGTTGATGTTAACCATTCCTGACGAAGGCTTGGTAAGGGTGGTCAGAATGCGAATGGCAGTGGTCTTGCCGGCTCCATTCGGCCCCAAAAAGCCGAAGAGCTCTCCACGCTCGATCTCCAGATCCAGGCCGTCAATCACCTTCTTTCCGGAGTAGTCCTTATTCAGGCCCGATATCTCAATCATCTTGCTCATAAATGCCTCTTATGTTGTGGCATATTCATTTATCGTCGCGCTAACCTTGCCAAATAGCGTTTTCTGCTCCTGGTCTACGATGCTGTAGAGCGCCTCCGGGCTCAGGCTGGATATGGGGTAGTACTTTCCGGCGCACTTGTCTGCGATCTCCCGGCAATAGCCCAGATGCATATCCATGAATGAGCTGTCCACAACTTCGGTATCAATGACGATGGTGTGGATTCCGAGATTGCGGGCACCTTCCGAGATCTCCATCAGCTCATCCTTGATCTTGCCGCCCATTCCCACATTTGCCCTGCCGTCGGAGATGAGGATCATCAGGGGTTTGGTCTCTTCGTCCTTCCTGAGTTCGCTTTGCAGAATCTGCATAGCTCGGGAGAGGCCTGCGGAAAGCGGAGTCTTGCCTCCCGTGGGAAGCTCTCGCAGGCGGCTCAGGGCAAGGTCCACGCTGGAGCAGGGAGGAAGGATGATCTCTGCATCTTTTCCTTTGAATGCCACCATGCCTATCTTGTCTCTCTTCTGGTAGGAGTCCATGAGCAGGGATAAAACGGCGCCTTTGGCGCTCTGCATCCTCTGATTGGCTCCCATTGAGCCGCTCGCGTCCACAACGAAGAGAACTACTGCCGAGGTCTTTCCGACCCTCTCTTTCTCCCGGATATCCTCGCTCTTCACCCGGATGGCATTGGGGCCGCGCCTGGCTTTTTGATAGGGCGCAGCAGCTCGAATGGTGGCATCGATGGCGATGTCTTTTCCATCCTGCGGCATTCTCTGGCGCAGGTATCTTCCCCGGTTTCGAAGAGCAAGGGTATTCATTCTCCTGCCAGAGGTCTTGCGCCGGGCGATTCTGTCTCTCTTGCGGGGCATGTTTATGGCCCGGATATCGATGGGCGCGCCGATTTCTAAGACCTGCTCTTCAGGCTGGGCTGCCTGGGTTTGGTTTGTGTCCTGCTGATCATCAGGCTCTCTCGGCTGCTGGTCATTTTTTTTTTGTTGCTTGCTTTCTTGATTCTCGTGCTGATGCTGATGTTCCGGTTTATTCTGAGCCATGGACTTCTCCAGCTTCTCCTTGTTCAGTGTGGGCGGCTCAAACGGCCTGCTTCTCATCCTGTGAGCAAGAGCCAGCTCCATCGCCTTCTTCACATCCTCCTCATTGACCTCAGTTCTGCCGTCAAAGGCGGCAATGGTCTTGGCGGTCCTGGTGATGACGATCTCAGCCCTGTGGGTCTTCACTCCCAGATCGATGCAGGTGGATGCAATGGACCTGAGAAGATCATCGCTCATGCTAACGTTCCTGAGGATCTTTCTGGCCAGGGATATTTTCTCCTTCAGCTCCTCCTGGCCGTTTTGGCATTTTTGAGAAAATCCGTCCGAATCAGCATCAAAGGCCTCCGCCATCTTGGCGATCTGCATCCTTTGGTCCACATCATCGATGCCGACAACGCTCACCTGCAATCCGAATCGGTCCAGAAGCTGGGGCCGGATCTCACCTTCCTCTGGGTTCATGGTCCCAACCAGGATGAACTTGGATGGATGGGCTACGGATACTCCTTCCCTTTCAACTATGTTGACTCCCATAGCAGCGGAGTCGAGGAGCACATCGGCTACGTGATCATCCAGGAGGTTTACCTCGTCTATGTACAGGATGCCACGATTGGCTGCGGCGAGAATTCCCGGTTCCAGAGCCTTGATTCCCTCCTTGATGGCCCTTTCTACATTCAATGAGCCGACTACCCGGTCTTCGGTGGCACCCAGCGGCAGATCGATAACAGGCGTCTTTTTTTCTATTCCGCTTGTCCGGTTTGCCTGGTTTCTCTCAAAACACAGGTCGCACATCTCTTCCGGATTATCAGGATCGCAATTGAACGGACAGTCTTCCACAACTTTGATATTTTCCAGCATATCAGCCAAAGCGCGCACTGCTGTCGATTTGGCAGTGCCCTTGTCGCCCCTTATCAGGACGCCCCCTATGCGAGGGTTGAT
>DAONES010000135.1:0-4812 GCA_035403205.1 Methanothrix sp.
ACCGGGGCAGTTGACGCATATGGATGGGACAAAGGTCCTAGTCAGGACACCGTTGAACTAGAGAAGACCATTAATGAGATTCGGAGTCGTCCGGGCGCAGATACTCTGAGCGCCGTGAAGAATGATCGGATATATGTAGTCTGGGGTTCCATGTTATCTGGATTCGACAATGTCGTAGGACTGGCCCATCTTGCCAAGATGTTCCATCCCGAGATCGATCTGGACCCGGATGAGATCTGCCAGGAATATACGTCTCGCCTTGGCCTCGATGTCCAGAGAGATAGAATCGTGGTCTATCCGGCAATAAAAAAAGTAAAGATTAGGAAATAAAAAACCAATTACTTCCTATTTTTTTATATTAGTTAAAATGAATACTACACTGATCCATCCTCACCCTGCTCTGCACGGCATTGTTTTGGAGCTACTCGTCCTCGATCCACCCCTCTATATCCAGATAGACATCCCGAAGATCCTGCTTCATCTCCTCTGACGCCTGCCACATCCCTCTCTCCACTGCCTCAAGCAGCCTCTCGGCGATGTTCTGCAGGGCGTGTGGATTGACCTCTTTCAGCCATTCCTGCATCTGCTTGTCCAGAGCATACTTATTCGCCAGCTCCTCGTACATCCAGTCCTCAAGAACCTCGGCTGTCGCGTCCCAGCCGAAGGCGATGTCGACCATCCTCGATATGTCGCCCGCGCCCTTGTAGCCGTGGCGCTTCATGCTCTCGATCCACTTCGGATTGAGGATGCGGGCCCGGAAGATGTGCTTGGTCTCTTCTACGGTGCTCCTGGTCTTCACCCGGTCCGGATCAGAGCTGTCCCCGCAGTACGACCTGGGAAGCTCTCCCTTCAGGGCTTTTACAGCAGCAATCATCCCGCCGTGATAGGAATAGAAATCATCGCCGTCCAGCATGTCATATTCCCGTGTGTCCTCGTTTTTGACCGTCAGATCGAGAGTGCGCAGTCTCCTTCGGAATTCGTCGGGAACCGTTGCTCCAAAGTTCTTCCGGCCATAGGCATAGCCGCCCCATTTGACATAGATCTCTGCCAGATCCTGCTCATCCTTCCAGTTCTTGGAGTCGATAGCATCTGAGACTCCTGCTCCATAGGCTCCGGGGCGGCAGCCGAAGATCCGGTAGCATGCCTCGATCCTGGCCTGCTCTCTCTTAACTCCCGCCGCCGTCTTCTCGGTGGTCTCTGCGGAGACATGCTTGGCCAGGAAGTTCTTCTCCGGCGGCTCTTTCTGTTCCGCTACCAGCTCTACAGCCCTATCTACAAGGTGAACGATATTGGGAAAAGCATCACGGAAAAATCCGCTGATGCGCAGCATGACATCTATGCGGGGCCGTCCCAGCTCCTCCAGAGGAATTAGCTCAATTCCCGTAACTCTGCCGCTCCTCTCCTCCCAGGTCGGCCTGACCCCCATGAGACAGAGGACCTCGGCAATGTCATCACCCTTGGTTCTCATAGTAGGGCTGCCCCAGATAACTATTCCCAATGACTCGGGATAGCGGCCCTCGTCCTCAAGGTATCGCATGAGCAGGGCATCAGCCTGGGCCACGCCCACTTTCCAGGCCGCCTGAGACGGTATGGCCTGGGGATCGATTGAATAGAAGTTTCTTCCAGTGGGAAGGATGTCCGCCATCCCTCGAGTGGGCGCCCCGGATGGGCCTGGTGAGACAAAGCCACCCTGACAGGCGCAGAGGGTGTTTGACAGCTCGTCTGCCGTCGCATCGATGTTGGGCTTGAGCGTTCCCGCTATGTAATCGAGCACATGCTCTATCCTTGAGTTTCTCTTCCCCAGGATCTCAGCCACCAGCTTGGGGACTGTCTTCGTGGCAAAGCCGTTTTCGTGAAGACCTGAGACCAAACGGAGGGCGAGAGCACTCAGATCCTCGATCACCTGACCACAGCTCTTCGACCCGGAGATGATCTTGCCTCTATTGGCAAGAAGATAATCGTAATCGTATCCCATGGCCTCAGCCAGAGAATGGCGGAGGGAAGGCACCGGGCCGTTGGCAAGCCTGGTGAGCGCCACGAGGAATTCATCCAGGCGCGATCCCTCCGGCGGCTCTCCAAAGATGTGAAGCCCGTCTCTGATCTGAGTGTCCGCCATCTCGTGCAGGTATTCGTGCAGCTTTTCCAGGAACTTGTCAAAATCCGAGAACGCTCCTGCCTCGTCCGTCTCCAGGTCATGATCCAGCTTTGCCTCACAGACCTTCTCCCATATCATCTTCCTTTGAGTCGGAAGCTTTGCCGGGTCCTGGGAGGCAGACTGATAGTAATCAACGAGCATCACCTCTATCTGCGCCATCTCGTCATAGGCGTCGGCATTGTGCATTACGGGAACCAGATGATCGATGATGCAGCAGTAGCTCCTCCTTTTAGCCTGAGTGCCCTCGCCGGGATTGTTTATGATGTAGGGATAGATGTTGGGAAGATCTGATATGGCGATGTCCGGAAAGCACGACTCTGAGAGGCCCACGGACTTTCCGGGAAGCCACTCCAGCGATCCGTGCTTGCCGATGTGCATGACGAGGTCCGCCCGGAAGACCTCTTTAATCCAGCGATAGTAGGCATAGTAGTGATGGGGAATGGGATGATCCGGGCTGTGGTAGATGGCCGCAGGGTCCTCCAGGAAGCCTCGCGGCGGCTGAAGGCCGATGAAGATATTGCCGTTGATGATTCCCGGAATCAGGATGCTGCTATTGTGAACAAAGAGCTTTCCCGGCGCCTCGCCCCAGGCGGCAGTCATCTTCTCCTGAACGGCCTGGGGCAGTTGCTCAAACCAGCCTCTATATTTCATCTCAGGGACGGAGTCGATCGCCTTTTTCGCCATCTCTTCCGGGCTTTTCCAGCGCCGGTCCAGGGTGAGGCGGCTCTTCACGTCCTCAATCAGGGCCTGGCCGCTCTCTGGCATTCTCTCAACCTTATATCCCGCATCCGCCATGGCCTTCATTATATTGAGGACCGATGCAGGCGAGTCCAGGCCGAAGGCGGTGCCTATCCGGTCGTCTCTGGGCGGATAGTTATGGAAGATGATTGCCACCTTCTTCTGAGAATTGGGAATATGGAAAAGACGCGCCCAGTTCAGACCAAGACGCACGATTTTGCTGATGCGCTCCGGCAGGGCCTCAAATCTGATGATCCTCGCTCCGGTCAGAGGATCGACGTCCATCCGCTCTCTGGCCGCCACCGGGACGGTGATCAGCATGCCGTCAAACTCCGGCATGGCAATTCCCATGGATATGTCCAGGGTGCTGCATCCCTGCATCGACTCCTTCCATTCTGCAGGAGAGTTGTAGGTCACTATGGCCTTGAGAACAGGTACATTCAGCTTCTTCAGGAACCACTCATCCGATCGGGAAGCATCTTCCACTACCTCTCCTTTGCCTGAGCCTTCCCAGGGCTTGACTGCGAGCGAGAACATGAGGGTGCTGATCAGAACGTCGATGATGGGCCTGCCATTTTTCATGAAGAAGTTGTCCACCACCCACTCCGCTCCCATCGTCCCCCGCTCGACGTCCTTCAGGGAATGAAGGAAGACGGGAATGACATTCGCGCCCTGCCCCTCGATCTCTGCTATCATCCGGTCGATGAAGGCGGTGTTTCCCGCCCGCCAGAGGCTCTGGTAGAACCACAGGCCCACCGTCGGCCTTCCGGCAGCGTATTTGCTTTTCAGATACTCGTCTACCGTGGGGATGTGGTCGAAGTCCGGATGATAGATCCCCTCCCAGACCGGCCTGCTCGGCTCGGCGAATTCATAAGCTCCATCTGCAAAGCAATTGGCCAGGTAGAGCAGAAGGCTGTAGAAGTTGTCCCGTCCGCCGTAGTCCAGATACAGAGAGACCTTCCTGTAGATTTCCCCGTCAACAGATGAGAGCTTCATGAGATCGATCTCAGGCTCGTTTGATGCTGAATGAGCATAGATGGAGGTACAGCTGTCCTTCAACTTAAAAATCAGCTCATCAAATATGGGTAGGCTCTTCTTTCCGCCGTGAAGATTGAATATGACCAGATGACTGCTTTTGGCAATCGGCAGGAACTGTTCTTTCTGGACCGGGTCCTTGAGGTCCTCGCCTGATCTGATTGCCACTTCTGCAATCTCTCCTTTCAGGCCGATCAGCTCCTTCAGTGCGGATATTAGCGGGAAGACGTCGCTTGCTTCCTGTGTGGTGACATAGGCAATTTTGAGCTTCTTCGTAATAATCCCTCCTGTCAATCTTTGAATCGGATAAGCTTCTGAGATGCTTTTCAGGTAACGAAACATTTTTTAAGTTAAAGCTATTCAAATTGATTAGATAAATCTTTCGAGTGGCCTTCGAAAATATCGACAGGGATTGAAGCAAATGATTTTAAGCGATAGCGAAGAGGCTAATATAATGCCATGTGTTGATGAACAGCTGAAGATCGCCCTTGTTCATGCATCCATCTCCTGGAAGAACAAGGAAAATAACATCGCCCGTCTGCTTGCCCTCAACGAAGAGGCGGCGAAAAACTCCGCCCGCATCATCGTCAATACGGAGCTCGCCACGACTGGCTATGCCTTTCTGAGCAGAAGGGAGATTGCTCCCCTTGCGGAGAGCATCCCCGGACCTACGACTGAAGCCTTCGGCAAGATCGCCAGGCAATACGGCTGCTACATCTGCATCGGCATGCCTGAGCGCGATCCGAGAACGGGCATTTTCTATAACTCCGCAGCCCTGATGGGGCCGAATGGAGATGTGGTGGCCAGATACCGAAAGCTCTCTCCTGCCTTCAGGGAAAACCTCTGGGCGGCAAAGGGCAACCTTCCCGTTCCCGTGGTCCAGA
>DAONES010000136.1:0-4753 GCA_035403205.1 Methanothrix sp.
GTTTATTGCCTCGATCTCCTCAAAGCCATTTGCCAGTGGCACCAGAATCTTCATGCTAATGCCAATCGCAATAATAATTAATAAAGACGCTCCCCGTATTCACTGCAATCATGATCTGCCTGCGCTGCGGCAAATGCTGCCTTCATCTGGATATCTTCGTCATCAATCCCTTATCCATCCTGGCAGACGGATGGATCGATCCAGAGGATCAGAAAGCAATGATCTTCAAGCCCGCCGGTGAGAAATGCCCTCGTCTGGCCTTCGGGCTGGAGGACGCGGTCTGCGTGATGAGCCGGAATCTGCATCACGATGACACAAAGATCACGAAGAACCCATAAATCCGATATCGTCCCTGATCTCCTTCAAGAACAGATACGAAAAATACGTGCTAAGAATCATTATCGTGCCTATTGTCAGCCCGGCGGGAAGAACGCTTGGCCCACCGTTTGAAGCGGAAAGGACGAACATGGCAATTATCCCTGCGCCCATCGTCGCCATGAAGACCAGGAGAGGCACGGCCAGCAGCAATCCCAATGCCTCTCTTTTCCAGAGCAACGCGGAGACGATGATAGTTCCGGGCAGTATGAAGGCCAAATCCAGCACGTGAACCGGATTGGTCGGCAGCCCCAATTCAATAAGAACTGGCGGCACCTCGTTTGACTGAAGAAAGGGCACAATCTCGCTCAGCCATAAATCGCTGAACATGACTGCGATAAACATGAGAAGCGCGCTCACCATTCTCGACCTGCTATTTTTTCTGAGGGCGGCGGCGATGCTTACCGTGTCGACTGCCTTTAATCCGCCGACCAACGTGAAGAATGAAGCTCCCAAAATCAGAACGTAAATCAAAAAGAGAAAGTTAAAATGAACTGCAAAAGCATAAATTGCGAACACATAGATAATATAAATATAAGCGCCCAGCCAGACAAGATAAGCCCTCAATGAATCTCTCGACAGAAAGTAAGTGCTGGCAATGAGGATGATGACAACCAAGAGGTTCGCATAATCCTGGCCGACGGCCTGAACCGCCCACGCTTTCGTCTCTCTGGAATAGGTTCCCTCAAAAGAGATCCCCAGCAGACTGGTCATTGCTATCAAGATCGAGATAAAAGCAGATGACCACAGCCAGATTCTGGGGAAGGCCATCCATTTTTTCTTTTCAGCCAGGGGCGCATTTTGGCTCATCAATTTTTTACTATTCCCTCAGGCAGGTCTTCAAGGTATCGCTTCCCGAGGGAAGCAGCCGGATTTTAAGGCGCTAACTCTATAAAATAGCAGTCTCAGACTTACTGATGTGACTGGGCTGTGACTATGATAATAAAGAATGAAACTGCGCAAAAATTGGGGCTTTGGTCAGCCGCTCTTGCTGCCATAACGGAATTGTGGTTTTCAATTGCCTTTGGATTATATCAGCCAATACTCTATGCACCCTGGCACGGCATTAAATACTATGCCGAGAATTTCAAAGCCGAGCCATTCGTTGCCTGGATACTGCCCTGCTTTTTATTGACAATTTGCTTTTTCACTATGATGGCCTGTCTCCATGCCCTGACTGGCGAGGACAGGAAGATCTTCAGTCTGCTGGCGGCGGCATTTGCAGCAATGTATGCGGTTATTATCAGCACCTGCTATTACATCCAGGCGGTCGTTGTCATGCATAATCTCCTCTCCGGCTTGACTGATGGCCTGCAATTATGGCTCTTTGCCATGCCCTATCCAAATTCATTTCCCGGCGCTCTGGAGGGAATCGGATACCTGTTTATGTGCCTGTCTCTCATCTCTGCATCAAGGCTCTTTTCAGGAGACAAGCTCTGCAAATGGATTAGCCGATCATTTCTATTCTCCGGGATCACAGGGTTTTTCGTTTTCACCAATCCACTTTATCCTTTGCCGACAGCTATCATTTTGATTATCGCCGCGGCAAATGCAGTCGTCCTTTTCGCTTCCTTAAGCCTCGTCACGATTTGGTTTAAGAGGACTCTCAACTGACTATTCATTTGACTCATCCTATGCATTTGATTCATCCAGAACCTGCGGAGAGGTGAGGCCCCGGTCCACCTCGGCAAGGAACGAATTGAGTCTGAATATGGGAATCAGCGGAACGTCTTCGAAAACCTGTATCTCTTCCTCAATAAGAGTTACAATGATCGGAAACACGAGCTTATTTGTCAGTTTCCTGTAGAACTCCGACCTTTCCCTATGATCAGCGACCGCCTTTTTTATGGCGGATAGCCGGTACCGATTGCCTGACCACCGCTTGCATTCCACTAAAAAGGTCCTGTCCTTCGACCTGGCAATGACATCATACTGCCGTCGCTTTTTGTTTGAGGTCAATACTTTGCCGATCTCCACCTGAAAATCGTTCTTTTCAAAGATGAAGGCGACCAATCTCTCAAAGTTCTGCCAGATGGACTCGCTTGATATCTTCTGCAAATCATTGTGGTCTTTGATGTCCTCAAAATTCATTCTCAGGAAGCTAGAAATTCCAAATGCCTTAAATCTTGCCACCACTGAACATAGTCGTGCACAAATAGCAAACCTAAAAAACAGGATTAAGAAAATCAGGCATAACAAAAGGAGGCATCCAATATGATCAATCCAGTCTGGCACCCAAATTTTACAATGTCGTCCAATATCAGCGGAAGCCTGAAGCGAATCGAGATGGTCCGCCTCGTGGTTGAGACCGTTGCGCTCCCAATGCACGGAGGGCCAATGCCGCGAGACCGCGCCAGAGTGCGGGCCTCTTTTGCTTCCGCCTCAATGGAAGGAGGATCTGTCACCCTGGAACAGGTGGCAGCGATCATTGCCGATGAGACGGTCAGGTTGGAAGGCCAGGAAGATGATGCCATCGCGGTCCGAAATTATGGCAAAGCGATCCAGATGGCCGAGCAATGGGCAAAGATGGCTCTGCCTCTCACCGAAACGCTCATCTGCCGCTTTCACCGCCTGGCCATAACCGGAAAATCATCTCGCCCCACCCCTCTGCGCAAAAGAAAGATCACTGAAAAATATTCTTTTCCCGACGAGATCGCTTATCTTCCTCCCAGACCCGAGGATCTGCCTGAGCTGATCGCGGTTCTGGAAATCTGGGCGGAAGATGCTAGAGGCGGTGATCTGCCTGTCCCGGTCGTCGCCGGCATCATGCAGTACCAGCTCTACAGCCTCTGTCCGTTTAACAGAGGCAATGGCAGAACCGCCCGTCTCTGCTCGAACTATATCCTGGAAAGAGACGGCTACAGTTTGGCAGGCCTCCTCGTCCCGGAGGAGCAGTATGCAGGCAACCTTGAGAGCTACTGTCAGGCTCTGGGCATGAAAAACGGCCTCGATTACTACGAGGAGAGGGCTCATGCCGACATTACGCCCTGGTTGGAATACTACCTGACCTCATTGGCTAAAAGCTGCGAGACTGCTCTATCTGAGATGGCTGCAATCTTAGCATTGAGGCCTGAAGCTGGCGGCAGCAGACGAGAAGGCAAGCGGAAAAAGAGCCGTGGCTCAAGTGCCTAGACCGCCATTCAGGCAAGCTGGACCCAGGCATGCCGGATCTTGCTCAAGGCAACTGTGATATATCATCTTGACGATATCCCGACTCATGCGCGCTGCAATCGTTGTCTCCGACCCGCTGGACTGGACAGCTCAGGCTCTACTCGCCTCCTTTTCTGCTAAAGGAATAAACTCATTCTTCCTGAACTTCTCAGATCTCTCTGCCGCCATAACCTGCGGCCAGTCTTTCCGCTGCACAGATGTTGATCTTCTCGATCTGGACGCCATGGTGGTGCGGGACCTGGGCAGGAAGGGCCCAGGAGATGTCGCCTTCCGCTTTGAGGTCCTGCAGGCCCTGCAAGAGAGGGGCGTCTCAATCATCAATCCTCCTCAGGCCATCGCCAAGGCAGCCAACAAGTTCGCCACCTCCCGGGCATTGCAGGATGCCGGCGTTGCCACTCCCAAGACAGTGGTCACCAACAGCTTAACTGAGGCAGAAAAGGCCCTGCAGGATTTTAAGAAGGCAGTCTCCAAGCCTCTCTTCGGCTACAAAGGAAGAGATATCATTCTACTGGAGGACGGAGCCGAGGCAGACCTCGCCAGGCTGAAGAGCGTTCTGGAGAGCCAGGGCCTGGTCTACCTGCAGGAGTTTATCCCCCTCGACAATCCGCGCGATATCCGCGCCTTCGTGGTCGATGGTAAGGTCCAGGGAGCCATCTATCGCGTGGCTCCTCCCGGGCAGTGGATCAGCAACCTTGCCAGGGGCGGCCGGGCGGCCTCCTGCCCCATGAATCGAGAGCTGGCCGAAAAGGCAGCGAGCGCGGCGAATGCAGTTGGGGCCGTCTATTGCGGCGTGGATTTATTGGAGACGGAGCAGGGGCTCATGGTGATCGAGGTTAACGGAACGCCTTCCGGCAAAGGAATATTTGAGGCTCTGGGCGTGGACGTAACGGCTGCGATCGCAGACCATGTGCATCAAAATCATTATCTACGTGAGAGTTAAAGTGAGTCTTATGTTTACGATACTCACCGGTGCACAATTTGGTGATGAAGGCAAAGGCAAGGTTATCGATCTGCTGGCTGAGAACTACGATGTCGTGGTTCGCTTCCAGGGCGGCGATAACGCCGGCCATACGGTAGTTGTCAGCGGAAAGAAGTACAAGCTGCATCTGGTGCCCAGCGGCGCGATCTTTGGCAGAAGGCTGCTCATAGGTCCGGGCGTAGTCCTCAATCCCCGAGTCCTGTGGAGCGAGATCCAGGCGCTGGAGTC
>DAONES010000137.1:0-4714 GCA_035403205.1 Methanothrix sp.
CCCTCAGAAAATCAAAGGTTCTCCTCCGGCCCATGCAGAAGGTGGCGATGCTCTTTCCAGGGTTGATGCTTTTTTGGCTGTTGTCCACAGCTCCTTTTTCTATCAGGGAGGCAATTCCATCATTGAGCAGCTCCGTATGAACTCCCAGATGCTTTTTCCCTTGCAGGCTGCTGACAACTGCATTGGGAATGCTTCCATATCCCACTTGAATTGTAGAGCCATCTTCCACAATGGTAGCCACATATCTTCCGATCTTCTGGGCAATATCGCCTGGAGCATCCTCGATGTATTCCAGTAGGGGCTCATCTCTAGCAATGATGTAGTCGACATCGTTCATGTCGATCCAGCCGTCTCCATCCACAGCAGGCATAAAGGAGTTTGGCTGAGCAATCACTATCCTTGCTTTATCGATGGCCGCCCGGACGATGTCCACGCTTATTCCCAGGTTCATAATGCCATCCTCATCGGGGTGCGTTGTCTGAATTAACGCCACATCGATGGGAATTCTCTCCGACAAGATGAGCCCGGGTAGCTGAGAGAGAAAGACGGGGGTATAATCCGCATTGCACTTGTTTATGGCATTTCGAGTGTTGTCTCCGATGAAAAACGAGTTGAGCCGAAAGTTGTCTTTAAATTTTTCGTCAGTATAGGCAGCAACTCCCAGGGTTACTATGTTTATCAGCTCGGCATCCATGAAGGATTTGGGCTGTCTCTGAACGAATCTGAGCAGAGAGCTGACCAGGTATTGAGGCTCGCCGCATCCAGTGCCCACGAATATGCGGTCACCGGGTCTGATGTTCTGAAAGACATACCGTTCCTGGTCGTAGAACTTGCTGGGCCATCTGCTTTGGATTTTTTCTGCAATCCTTTTATTCATGCCCGGATTCATCTCTCTATTCATCTCTCAGTTCTTGTCCATTTGGCGAGAGGGAAGCGGTCGAGGCTTGCGCCACCAGCAATAAGGTAGGGCTGGTCGCAGATGCCGTCTCCGTTATGGTCGATGCAATCGCTATGGGCGTAGAAGTTGCCCTTTCCGTCCCTGTCCCAGGAGTTTCCGTCATAGTCCCAGGCTGGCTGAGCATTCATTGAGAGATTGTTTGAAAATATTGCGTTACCGGAAGAGCCCGCTGAGATGTTGATTCCTTCGGTGCAGTTGGAGATCAGATTAGAATGAAGAGTGTTTCCAGTGCTGTATTGATCAATAACGATGCCGGCTCTTGCTTCATTTATAATGGTGGAATTGGCGATCCTAGTGTAATTGGACTGGTACAGAAAGATGCCGCGCAGGTTTTGGCTGATATTGCTTTCTTCCAGGGTATTGTTGTTGCTGAGGGTTAGAACTATGCCATTACCGCGATTTGCAGTGATGTTGTTATCCCAGAGCTGGTTGTCCCAGCTTCTCACCAGAGAGATTCCGTCTTTGCCATTGTGCCTGACCTTGTTTTTATGGATGAAATTGTCATAGGAGTTGTCCGCCGTATAATCGTCCCAGAAGATGCTCTCAATGTAGATGCCGTCATTTCTGTTCTGCTCAATGAGGTTATTATTGATAACACTCATGGACCCGAGCAAAGATATTCCCTTTCCGTTGCCCTCATATTCGCTCTCCCATCCGCTGCCGGTGATGATGTTGGCGGAAATTATGGAATAATTGCATTTCATGGCCCTTACGGCATCGTTGATGCTATCCCTTATCTCGTTGTTTTCAATTATATTGGCATCGCTTCTCTGCATCTCGATTCCCCAGTGGTTGTGGAGGATCTGGTTGCCATCGATAGTGGTTTGGTTTGAGTTGTACAGCTCTATTGCATAACCGAAGGGGATATCTTTTATGGTGTTATTGATGATTTTGTTATTGCTGCAATTCCACAGACCAATGGCTGTCAACTCATTTCCATAAAAATTATTGTTGGATATCGTATTTCCGTCTGAATAGATTCTTATGGCGGCATCGCCTATGAGGTCATTATGCTCACCAGAACCGTAGGGAATCGGCCTGATGACACCAGTTATGTCAAAGCCGTCAATCCTGCAGCCAAATTCCCGGATGGCGATGGCCGTTCCTCCCGTCGTCACAGTCATCTCGGTCACGCCGATCCCCCTATTCTCGATATCAGCAGTGGAGCTTCCGGATCGCAGAATTGGCCTGCCTTCTCCTGTGTCTTTTCCCTTAAGGGTCAAAAGGGGGGTTGTTATGTTCAGATTGACATAGTATTCACCACTATGCACTTCTATGGTGTCACCTGGGCTGGCTGAATCAAGAGCAGCTTCTATCCGGTAGAAGTCGCAGCCTTTCGGCCCGACGGTGATGACTGAATCTTCAGATTGGGCAATGCAGATGATCAAGAAAAGGCCGATTAACAGATGGGAGATCGAGGGCATAGTCATTCATTTGCGATTGAAAAATATAAGCATTTTTCCCCTGAATTCATTTTAATTTGTTAATCATAGTTTCAAATCTATTTATCCGGTCGTATTTTCTACTGAATGCCTCGATTCCCTTCGGAGTTCCTATCAATGCCAAAATATCTCCGCATTCTATTATTCTTTCTCTATCAGGGACCGCCATGGCCTGGTCCATCCGCTCCAGAGCCACAACCTTGCAGCCGAATCTCTCAGGCAGATCAAGATCCGCCAGGGTTTTTCCCGCCATTCCTGATCTTTTTCTTACATGAAATATCTTCAGTTCCAGATCTTCGTAGAGCAGGTCCAGCTCCTCATCGTCTCCCTGAATGATTCTGGCTAGCATATGACTTGCGGCAATAGGTAGCGATGCCACATAATCGGCCCCGGCGCGGTAGATGTTCTCGGCAGACCGCAGACTATTGGCCCGTACTACTACAAAGGCCTGCGGATTGAGGTTCTTTGCTAGAAGAGTGGTGTAAATGGCATCGGTATCCTGGTTTAGCATGATCAGGACGCCTACTGCATCCTTGATTCCTGCTTGAAGAAGATCGGCCTCTACGGTAGCATCTCCAATGATATGCGGAAAACCGGTTTCAGATAGATCACGAGTGTCCAGGATCGTTGGGGTGGTCCCGCAATCGGATAGCACAGCTGCCACCTTTCGTCCCACATCCCCATATCCCAGGATCAATTGGGGTCCATCCCTGCGAGTGCCTAAAGTCAGATCTCTGATGGCGGAGAGCTGCTCGACGTTTCCCACTGCCATCAGCACTGAATTGGACTGCAGAGTCTCATCCGGTCCTGGGCTGGGGTGAAATACTCCTCTCTGCCAGATTCCCACAATGCCTGCACCGGACCTCTTTATGCCGATCTCCTCCAGCTTCTCTCCGATCAGCTCCGCTCCAGGGTAGATGGGCAGCTCCACCAGGAGAAGGTCGCCAAAGAGCCGGATTGATCCAGGAAAAACATTTCTCATGGGCAGAGTGGTGATCTGGGCGATGAATGTCCCGAGCAGGGTCTTGGGCGAGATAATGCGAGAGGCTCCTGCATACCTCAGGAATCTGGATCTTGCCAGATCGTCTACCAGAGCAATGATTTCAATATCCGAGATCTCTCTCAGCGTCAAAATGACCTCGGCATTCCGTTCGTCATTTTCATTGGCTATGAATAGGCGGGCAGAGCTGATGCTCGCTCTTTTCTGTATCTCTATCCGGGAAGGGTCCCCCCATATCACTGGATAATTCTTGTAGATGCCCCTGGCCACGCTCTCGGAGCGCTCGATGATCAAGAATGGAATATTCAGCAGAGAAAATCTCTCTGCCAGGGTATCAACAATGGGGTTGTATCCAGAGATGATTATGTGGCCGCTCATCTTCTGAGGAGCGGAAGACGGAATTGCCCTGACTATGAGCTCCAGATTGGGAGTTATTCCCAGGGGGACCACCACCGCCCAGAGAATGGCAATTCCAGAGAGGGATACGATGATAGTAAACAGGTATCCTATTGGAGTTTTAAAGACGATATCTCCATATCCCAGGGTGGTCATGGTCACCACCACCCAGTAAAGGGCGGTTCCAATATTCACATTTTGAGTTTGGCCCTCAAGGCTCATCACCGCCATAAATATCAGGCTGTAGATCAGCAAAAAGAGCAGCATTACCAGTATGATTCTATGTTCTTTGCGCAGCAGAGATCCCCTTTGATTGGTAAGCCTACAAGAAAATGGATAAACTTAACGGTTAATTCGAGATAATGCATTAGGAGCTAAACAACCTGCGGGAAATCCGGTCCAGCATCTCTTCGGGACCCATCAGGACTACAATATCATCTGCTTGCAGCAGCGTCCTGCCATCGGGGCTGGCAATTGTCTGCAAGTCTCTATGAAGGGCTAAAAGCTGGATGCCATTTTCTTCATCTATCATCTCAGCTGCCATTCTTCCTTCTGCTTGAGATCCTGCCGGAATCCTTATGGAACGGATAATATCGCTCTGCAGGCTCAAACTGGCATTGCAGTATGGCTCCCGAGAGAGGCTTCGAAACATCTCATAGCCTTCCTGACGGATCTGATCTATGTATTCCTCGATCTTTTCCCTGGGAACATCATATCGCTCCAGCACTCTGGCAAATATCTCCATGGATGTCTCGAATTCCTCAGGTATGACCTCGTTTGCACCCAGTTTCTTGAGAGGACCCATTTCCTCCAGGTAGCGGGTCCTGACGATGATAAACAGATTTGGATTCATCCTTCTCGCAAGCTCGGTTATCCTTCGGGTCGCTGCCGGATCGGATATGGCGATCGCTGCCACTC
>DAONES010000138.1:0-4693 GCA_035403205.1 Methanothrix sp.
GAGCTCAGCTGTTTGTCATCGATCAATTGGATTTCGTTATAGGATCCTGGGTGCTTACCATAATTCTCGCGCCGATATGGTTCTGGCAGAATTTTACTCTATCTATCATGATAATTGTGCTGATAATAACGCCGATACTCCATCGCGTTATGAATATCATAGGCTATCATATGGGATCAAAAAGAGAGCCATGGTAGGGATATTTTAGATCAAATCCTTTTGCCAGCACCTAATTTTTGTCTCACTCTAATTTAGCAATACCCAAGCTCTTGCCATTTCTCTTGCTATCGCGAAAGGTTTATAAGTTTAGGTAATTGATAACGAGAGCGTCATAGCCAATTTTATCGCAAAACAGCATAAATTGGTGAAATGAAAAGGAGGAGGAATAAAATGGACGCATTTAGCATGGGGCTGATAGCTGCGATGGGCGCCCTTGCGACGGTTGCTGGTGCTTCTGAGGATATCGAATCAGATATAGGATCCCAGAGCAATCCCAACTCGCAGGTGCAACTGGCTGCCCAGGTAGGCAACCCCCACAGGATTTATAACAAGGCCATCTCGGGAGAACCCCCGGCCAATGCCCTGTGGTGTGCCACTGCTGCTATGGTGGCCTATACGCTTATTACGGCCTACCAGATGCCGGCACTACTATCCCTGGTGGCAGGCGCATCTGTTGCCGCTTTGTTCAACGGTGTCTTCTCAATGAGCGCCTACTTTGGCAGGAATTCCAGCCAGAAGAGGTTCAATCAGTGGGTTTATCTGGATATCGTCAGGTACACCACACCTTCGATTATGGCACATGCCTGGATAACATCGTTTTGTATTGCAACTATTTCTTACATCATGGTATACATGCTGCCCACACCACATCCCTTCCCGATGGCAATCATAGCCTTGATCTGGGGATTGGCTGTTGGTGCTATCGGCTCATCTGTGGGCGATATCCACTACGGCGGCGAGCGCGAGTTCCAGAACAGACAGTTTGGCTGCGGTCTGAATACTATGCTCTCCGGCCAGATTGTGAGGAAGGCAGAAGCAGGCTTGAGAAATTCTATTGATAACGCCTGGTTCTGTACCAAGTTCGGCGGGCCAGCCACCGGAATGGGCTTCGGCCTAACGGTCTTCCTGGACAACTGGAGAACAACCGTATTCGATCCAATAACCCAGGCGTCTTATGCCATTGCCATGGGAATTTTCTTTATCATTGTGATGGTATCTTACAACTACTACATAGAAAAGTCTGCCAGGAGAAAGTACGGACCATATCCGGAATACAAGGGGGATATTGCAGCATGAACTTTGATACTAGTACTATTATCTACATTCTGGAGATACTCGTGGGCGGCTTGCTTGTAGGCATTGGCGTTCACTTTGTTCCAGTAGGGGGCGCCCCCGCTGCGATGGCTCAGGCAGCCGGTATCGGAACAGGCACAGTGCAGCTCGCTGCCGGATCAGGCCTGACTGGCTTATTGGCAGCCGGACTGATGATGTCCGTAACAGACAACCTCTGGCTGATACTGGCCTCAGGTGCTGTAGGCGCAGGAATCATGATGGGCTCCACCATGCTCACCGGCTCCTGGATCTACGCTTATGCAGTAGGAGCGCCTTTTGCTTCCGCCAAGGTCAACTTTGACCCCATAACCGGATTTTCTCAGCCGCCTTATGTGGCTCCGGGAACAGTCGGCCAGGGCATTCCCACCATTTGTTTCGTTTCTGGTCTTATCGGTGGCATGATGGGAGGCCTCGGCGGCGCCATGATCTACTATCCACTCTATCTGATCAACGGCAATGCCGCTTTGAGCGCCATGTTCGCTATCGGTATATTCCTGGTTAACGCAGTAATTGCATCCTGGAACATCCAGGGAACCATCGAAGGGTTCCACGACCCCAAGTTCAAGAAGTGGCCCTTTGCCTTCAAGGCCTGCGCCATAGCCAGCATACTTCTCGCTCTGGCATCAGTGCTGATTACCGGAGGTGCCTGAAATGTCTCTAGGTGGCGCAGCAGGCGGAGCGCCGTCTGCATATGATCCCAAGAAGTTGAGAATGTATGGACTGGTTGGCTCTATAGTTGGAATATATTTAGGCGCCATCCTTAATAGCGCCCTCGACACCAATGTGTTCTCCTTTATTGGTGCTGTAGCCGCGATCTTTGCCGTGGTCATGGGTGCCAACGCAGTTCGCAGAGTGTGCGCTTACGGCATAGGCACAGGAGTTCCCTCCATAGGCATGTTAGCTCTGGGTATGGGCATAATTGCCGTCATGTTCGGGCTCTCCATGGCCGAAACCCTGGGCTCTGTACTGCTCGGCCCAATCATAATCTTGGTCTACGCCGGAGTCTTCGGCTATATTATTGGCGTAATTGCCAATAAGGTCATCAAGTTCAACATCCCCGTCATGGAAGAGGGTAATGCGGACCTGTCTATGGCAGGTGCACTGGCACTACTGGGATGGAGCTTTGCAATTTCCGGCACCTTGGGATATGTCGACATCTTGAACAACGTTCTCATGACCGGCTATATCGCCATTATCTTCATCGCCGGCGGTCTAGCCATCCTGCATCCCTTCAATGCCAATCTTGGCCCGGACGAGAAGCAGGATAGGACTCTGGTAAATGCGGTCATGTGCAGCGGAATTGCGATGATTGCCACGGGAATTGCAGCCCTGGCGACGCAAGGCATGGCTGCAGGACTATTGCAGCTTGTTATCGGCTTTGCCATATGGTTCTACTTCTTCAAGATGTACTACCGTCTGGTTAAGAGAGATGCATCCGCAGTGGTCGGAACTGGACTATTGCCGCCAACGGTGCAGTGAGGAGGTCTAGAAATGGGATTTGTTAGAGTTTCACCAGAACTGGGCCTGATCTTCGACCCCATGAAAGGTGTGGTTTCGGAGCAGAGGGCGGACGTAGTTCTGTATACATTCGATCCGGTTTACGAGAGAATAGATAAACTGGACAAGATTGCTGACGATCTGGTCAACCAGCTTGTGCCGGACAACGAGCTTCTCTCGTCATATGCCAATAGAGGTAAGGCATCTTACATTGCAGGCCTGTACACCAACATATGGATGGGATTCATCATCGGCCTGGTAGTATCCTTCGTGTTGCTGCTGGCTATGGCGTTCACTAACCCTGCGACCTTTGAGATCGTAAAGAAAGCAGTCGGCGGAGGTGCTTGAAAATGGTACTTAAGAAGAAGCCATCTGAGCCTTGGCCGACGATTACCGGGGAGTATGAGGTCGGAAATCCCGAAAGCCCGGTTGTAGTATGCACCTGCGGTTCGCACCTTCATAACGCGGACATCATCAAGGCTGGTGCTGCCCTGGCGGGGCCCTGCAAGACCGAGAACATCGGCATAGAAAAAATGGTGGCCAATGTCATCTCCAATCCCAATATCAGATATGTAGTGGTCACGGGAATGGAGGTCAAAGGACACATCACCGGACAGGCTGTCGAGGCCTTTGCCCAGAGCGGGATAGACAAAGAAGGAAGGATTATCGGAGCCAAGGGAGCTATTCCCTTTATCCAGAACCTCACCCCTGAGTCCATTGAACGCTTTAAGAGCCAGGTTCAGACGGTCATGATGATGAACACCGAGGATATGGGTGCCATCACAGGCAAGGTCAAAGAACTCATCTCCAAAGATCCCGGCGCTCTTGATGTCGAGCCCATGACCATTGAGATCAAAGAGGGCGGCGAAGAGGAGAGCACAGGCGGTCTACGGCCCATGGCTGCAGAGGTAGCAGAAGTAAGGGGAAGGATGCGCGGCATCAGCGGTGCAATAACCGGCGCCGGACTTCTCAACAAGCTGCAGGCAGGCATCTATGCCGGTAAGATCGAAGGCATAGCTCTTGGCATGACCGTTGTCCTTGTCCTCTTCGGAATAATTCTCAGAGTAGCAGGAGGAAAGTAAAATGGCTGAAGAGATTGCATACGGCCAGGGAATAGCGTCTGTAGTCGAGCCCAACATGCCCATGATCGACGCAATAGCAGAAGATATCAGGTACAAGGGCCAGCTCCTGGCCAGAGAGACCAAGCTGAGCTCCGGTGTCCTGGCTACGGTATCCGTCGGATTTGCCATTGGCTTTGTACTGGCCGTTATTATGATGCTTGGGCCTTTCGCCTTTATGGGGGGGATGTAAACTATGGCAGAAGACACTAAACCGGTAGTACCCGTTGCCGTGGTCGACCCTGATCAACTCAGAGAAGTAATGGCGAAGCTGGACAAGATCGAGGAGAAGATCGAATTCTACTCATCTGAGAAGTACATGAGAGCCGGCAAGTCCATCGGCAGAGATCTGGGCGCAGCCTATGGTGTCTGCGCAGGTTTGATCTTGGTTTTAGCATACATACTATTCGTATACGCAGGCAATTGGAGAGCGGTGATTTGAATGTTTAGATTTGATAGGAAGCAGGAAGTCTTCGATTTCGGCAAATTCAAGATAGGGGGCCAGCCCGGCGAGTACCCCACGTGCTGCATCGGCACCATGTTCTATGCCCGGCACAAGATAGTCTCGGACCCGGAGCACGGTGTTTTCGACAAAGCTGCCGCTGAGCGGCTCTGGAATGCACAGGTTGAGATGAGCGACATTACAGGCAACACCTGCATGAACCAGATCGTGGCTGAGAGCAATGAGGCAATGGCTAAAGAGATAGACTGGTTCGTGGGCCTGTCCGATTATCCGTTCCTCATCG
>DAONES010000139.1:0-4680 GCA_035403205.1 Methanothrix sp.
CCTCTCCAGTGGATTTGCAGATGTCGATCATTCAGACGACTCTTCGCTCTTTTCTTCGTGTCTGAAAACCTTGAATTCTCTGCCCTACTTTCAGGATTACAAGAGAAAAAGCTTCAGCCTCATGAATGTCCGGGAGGGTTCTCAGGTTTTGGAGATCGGCTGCGGCCTGGGATTTGATGCCGTCGCCCTGGCGAGGATCGTGGGCAGTAGCGGCAGGGTGGTGGCGTTGGACTGCAGCCGGACCATGCTGCAAGAGGCAAGGGCAAGAGCTGAGAGCCTGGGACTATGCATTGATTTCCTGCTTGCTGACGCCGGTAGCCTGGAGACGGCAGATGAGACATTCGACTGCGCAAGAGTCGACAGAACCCTTCAGCATATCCTTGAGCCGAAAAGGGTTCTGAGGGAGATGGCAAGAGTCACGAAGAGCGGTGGACGCATCCTGGCCTATGAGCCTGATTGGGGAACCTTCACCATCAGGTCAACCAACCGGAAGACGACCCGCAAGATCGCCGACTTCTGGTGCGACTCATTCAAGAGCGGCTGGATCGGGCGCTATCTCTCCGGGTACCTTCGGGATATGGGGCTTTATGAAGTCCAGGTCTATCCGAGCACCCTTGTGATCACCGAACTTGGCCTGGCGGAAAAGGTCTTTGATATCTTCAAGAACGCAGAGAAGGCGGTGAATCAGGGACTGCTCTCGGACTCTGAGGCCCTAGCCTGGCGAAAGGAGCTGCAAGAGGATGACCGCAGAGGCAGGTTCTTCTGCTCCTACACTGGTTTTCTGGCATGTGGCAGAAAGCCGTAGATAGCTACTCGGCATATTCACTGGACTTAATGATCCTGATAAGAAGGAGGGAGGCAAAAGTCAATTGGTGTAGGAGGGAGAAAATAGGCCATCGACCTTTGCCATTGCATTATACGTCAATCGTCGAATAAATAGTTTTCGGTATTCTTTGAAAATGGGCGACAACATGAAGCGGCAAGCCCTATCTAAAAGCATAAGCCGGCAGATCCTGCTGGCTTACGCGGTGATCTTTGTCTTAGCAAGGTACTTGATCAAGTCCGAGCCGATCCTGGCCTTCTTTTGAACCTCTTCGGCTACCTGGTCCGCAGATGCGCCGCTTGCTGCCAGGGAGCGAATCTCCGAGAGCGTGGCATCATCCACAGTGAAGTACTCGTCCAGGTCCTTTCTGTGGCCCCATACGTCGCCTTCCAGCATATCGATTCCCTGCATCTCCAGGAAAACCTGGATGGCATTGGACATGGTCTTTCTGTAGGAGGGTGGAACCTGAATCATCCTCAGCCTGGGACACCTCTGCATCAGATTAAGGAAATCTACATTGCTGGCCCTGAAAGCCAGGTGAATAGCCTTCTCATTAGAATTTAGATTAGGTATCTCGGTTCGTGCGCTGACTACTCTGATTCTCATTTTATCTCACCAGAACCTAGTGGGCATTCATAATATTAATAGACACTTTCGCTGTACACATCCAAATAAAACGATTGCATCCGACGCAATCAGCTGGAAAAAATTAAAGTTCGCCCTTAATCACGCACGAGATTATGAGCAGCGAAATGCGAGTCTGCGGACTTCATACCCTGCTCCCCTCCCCCCCCACGTGGCGCGGCTGCATCCGTCCTTCACAGCTGCAGCAAGATTTGCAGCAGGACATCGACAATAATTGCAGCAAAGAGCACGGCTCGGTAGTTGGCCGACTGGTAGAAGAACTCTTCACCCCTCTTCGCGGTGGGGTGGCGCACGAAGTCCAGATTTTGCAGCAGAAGCCAGCCTCCTGCACCCGCGGCTGCCGCCAGATAGAGCCATCCGAGATTGGCAGAAAGGCCCAGAGCCAGGGACAGAATCACCCCTACCACCCAAAAGCCGGCCACCAACCTGGCAGTGGCAGCAATTCCATAGGTGGCAGGGGTGGTGGGAATGCCTTTCTCCTTATCGCCCGCCACATCCCGCGAGGCGTCGCAGTTGGTAAACCCCCAATCGGTGATGATGATCATGGCAGCCAGGATAATGGCAGCCGGATGAATTCCCGGCCCGGCTTTGAGCAGTCCCGCAGGCTCCAGCGCCAGCCAGACACCCAGAGGCACCAGGCCGAACGACAGCCCCACAAAGACCCAGGAGAAAGGCGTATTTCTCTTTGCCCAGGCTGAGTAGATGGTGATGAGCATTGTCGCAAGCAGGAGGATGATAAAGCTCTCTGGATTCAGGCAAAGGGCGGTGGCGGCAGCAACCAGAAATAGAAACAGCGACCAGAGCTGAGCATCGCGTTTGCTGAGCATGGCCGCAGGCAGAGGCCGGTCAGGCATGGCAATGCTGTCTACATCGATGTCGCAGCAGTCGTTGTAAACATAAGAGCTGGTTATGGCGCAGTAGGCTCCAATGGTGGCGATGATGAACGGCAGCAGAGGAGGAAGCGCTCCCTCTGCGGCATAGACCGCGAGGAGCGCAGAAGCGGCTGGCATCGCCAGGTCCATCGCAGCGAGGGGGGGGCGCAATAGCTTAATATGGGCCATGAATCGGTTCACAGGCAATCGCTCCCGGACCCTTCAGATAAATTGCGCGAAGAGCTTCAGATGCTCCTCGGGTGCAGTCAGGCAATTCAGAAGACCCGGTTCTTTGAGCAGCGGATACATCTCTCTGCTTTTGCTCAGGCCAAGCTTGCAAAGGCTGCTACTATCAGGCGCCTGGACTCTGCGCAGCTCTGCCGCTTCTTGGCATTGTTTGTTCTTGATCCAGCCGTCTATTGTGAAAAAGTAAGCTGCGCCTTTCTTCTCCCGGTAGGGTTCATAAAGCGAAGAGAAGTTTCTCGCCACAAAGTTTGCCATCTTCAGAGTCTTGTTGGAGCGATTGATGGTGACATGGCCATATCCTGGCGGCACAAGGACCTTGTCTCCTGAGCAGGCATAGACCGCCACAACGTCGCTGAGATCCTGGTTTTGCAGCAGGTAGAGGGCCTCTCCATCGAGGACCTCGTACAGCTCCGGATAGGTGACGCCGCCTGATGCATCGGGATGGTAATGACCTGCGGTCTTGATGTACTCGCATCCGAGCATATTCGGCGGGATAATGGTGATATCGTAGCGAAGATTGTTTTGCAGAAGCTTTTCTTTATCCGCCCGGCTCAGGGAAAGGTCGCGAAACATGTAATAGAGTTCAAAGTCGCTGGCTCCGGCAAGCCAGTTCTGATCCAGAATCACTTCCTTCATGTCGTACAGCCGACGAACATCCGGTGTGAGCATTTTGCCGCTAAACTCCATCTGCATTATTGTGCCACCAGAATACACTCTCTCTTTACAGCAATAAATTTAATCGCATCATACCATCGCATCTTTCCGCCATCATTTGCCGCCCAAAATGATCACAGGCAAAGCAAAGCTAAGATCAGTCGACGGTCCTGTGAATTCCTTTTCCACTTTTCGGCTTGTGCCAGGGCAGCTTTGCAGGCAGCGGACTCTAGCAGGCCTCTGGGCTGGTGATGGTGAAGTATTCAGTTAGAACCTTTCTGTAGTCCACAATCACATCTACCTTCCAGGTTCCAGGCAGACGGGCGACATCGGTTCCCTTGATCTTCAGGCAGCTCCAGACCGGCGCAGCCCACATTCCCGTAAACCCATCGATGGGCGGTATGGTGCTGAAAGACCGGGCATATGTTCTGCCCTCAGGCCAGTACCATCTCCACTCCACGCTGTGAACCTTCGCGTCCCGCCAGATGAGCAGCCAGGAAGCGACTTGCTCGTCATCGGAGGTAAATGTATATGTCCGGTAAAGAGGCATGCCGTTTGGGCTGATCTCCTTGGCGATGGTGTGTTCGGAAAGCGGAAAGAACATGGGATGGGATGCCTGGCAGGCTCCGCTCAGGATCAAGACCGCCAGAACAACTAATGCTAGAACTCTATTTCTCATTGCTACTCACCCATAACTCTGTAAGTTTATTGTGACCCCAATAGTATAATAATTTTATGTCCCATAAAAGGATGACGATTGCATCTCTCCGGGAACAATCTTTGGGCCGGCTCTTTTCAAAAAACTGCTAAATCAATAGCGGTCGTACAGAGTGCCCTCTGGCTATTTCTCCGGGAAGATCTATCGCTGCGGCTGCCGCATCAATCACATTTCCGTCACTGCTGGCAACTATGCTGCCGCATGCCTTGAGAAGATGGTCCACATCCCTGGCGCACTCCGCCTCTCCCAGGAGGCCCCGCGCCGCCATCATCCTCCTTACCATTCCAGCCATTTCCCCACTGCGACTGATCTGCTGATCGAAGAGCACCTGCACGCGAGAGGGCCGGGCAGAAGCAAGCAGATCCAGGATCTCAGACAGTGCGCCGGCGGCAGACTGCAATTCTCTGCCGCTCCGGAAAAATGCTCGCGTATCCCGCAAAAATCCGTCGTCACAAAGGTATACCGGATGGCCTGCCAGCAGGCTATGCGTTGTGATTATAGTGTTGTATCCGTCTACGAATACCTCCCTGTCCCGCAGATCCTGCTGCCTGAGGGTTTTTGCCATTCTGAGAAGCGCCCTGTTCGCAGGAACTATGATTCTCTGCAGAATAAACCGCTCCTCCTCAGGCAAACGGCGGTGGTCCGAGACGAAGCGGACTGCCGAGTCGCCGGGATAGCCGCGGTCCACCAGGTGCCGGACATCCCGGGCGGCCTCCCTGAGG
>DAONES010000140.1:0-4656 GCA_035403205.1 Methanothrix sp.
TGATGTCCGAGTACACCAAGTTCCGCTATCCGATATTCGAGATCAATGCATCCGTCTTCACTAACAGCGTGGTGGCTGTTGGAGCGGAGTTCTTGGGAATACTGGAGACGGGCATGAGACGGATGCACGTCTAGGTCTTTTTTCGCAGAGTAGGATGTGTCCGGGCGCGGAAAAATGGCCCGGATTGTCCCGCCCATTGTTTTTATACATGCTAACAAAGAACTCACAACTCTCTGCAGTCATAGGCCAGCATCGAACTGAGATGCGTCTTTTGCCGCCATCATCTTCACACACTCTCTTTCCAGGAGCCATTGATATTCCTTATAAAAAGCTTTATCACAGTCACTGTTGAATCCTATATATTCATGAATGTGAAATAGGTTCGCAATACACAGCCAAGGATATAGGAGGGAGGATATTGAAAAATAAAAATTCCAAACCATTGTTGGTCCTTAGCATGCTCTGCATAGGACTATTGCTGACCGGTGCGGTCGCATCTGAGGATACTTATGACGCCTATCCAGGATCGCCCACCCTGGTGCCGACTCCAACCCCATCATCAAACACAGCGATAACGCAGCCACAGACTGCATACCCAACACAGCCCGCCGATACTGCAACTGCTTCACCTGTAATTCCGGCAGGAGCGTCCAGCGGCGCAACTGCATTATATTACGCGCAGGCGCCGCCAATTGCGCAGCAGAATGTGCTGCTAACCTATAATATCCAGACAGCTCCGCCTGCTGCCGTATACTACAGCGGCTCATTTATGCCCTGGACATCGTTTTATCAGGTATTCTCTGCCACCTCTCCGGCGCTCTGGGTATCATCGTCTGCCGGTTGGTCTTGGTATGCGACATGCCCCGTGGGTAGCTGGGTGCAGGTGCTGATGTACGTTCCAGTAACCGGAACCATGAAGACCTACGAGCTGTACCCGGACGGAAACAGCAGGTATAACAGCTATGGCTTTGCCATGCCGGGATACAAGTATAGATGGTTTAATGCAAATGCGCCTGGCAGATACATCACCATGCTGACGATAGCCGATATTCCGAGCAACTATATCACTATAGATGTGGCATAGACTTGGTCCTGAGATATGAAAAAAGGAGAGGTAATATGAGACAATACCTGCGCAAAACATTGCTGATCGCGAGTGCTCTGTGCCTATGTATCCTATTAATAGGAATCATATCGGCGGCAGATGATGGGACTTATGGCGCTTATCCCGGATCGCCGACGCCGGCAACGGGACAGCAGACTGTTGGCCAGACAACTGTTGTTCAACAATCGGTCACTTCCGTCCAGACCGGAAAGCCAGTGATCCAGCTGGGAAGCGTTGGACGGGCATCGAACACCGTAAGCAGCACGATAACCGCCACGTATACCACTCAGGCACCGGCTGCCACTCAGCAGAGAGTCCTGCTGCCTTACAGCGTCCAGACAGACCCGCCCAAGGCAGTTTACTACAGTGGGACATTCATGCCATGGACGGCATTCAGTCAGAGCTTCTCGGCAAATTCGCCGGCGCTCTGGGTGGCATCGTCTCAAGGATGGTCCTGGGATGCCAGATGTCCGGTCGGCGGATGGATTCAAAACCTGATGTATGTTCCTTACACGGGAACCATGAAGCTGTATGAGTTTTACCCTGACGGCTCAATCAAGCTCTATAGCTATGGTTTCGCAACGCCAGGATACAAATACATCTGGTTCTATGCGGATACCCCTGGCAGACACATCACTCTGTTCACCATATTCGATAAGCCCAGCAATTACATAACAATTGATGTGTTCTAGGTCTGGATGTGCCATCCAGAACATTTTTTTTGCAGCCTCGAATAAATCAGTCCATAAAATATATATAATTGTCACGAATTATCTAAACAAATAACCTGACTACTGGTGAGAAAATGAATGCCAAATTAGCGGTGACAATGGTGGCGTTTTCCGTCTTTATTCTCCTGGCGGCAACCGCCATGGCTCAGCCGGTACCATATGATCAATATCCTTACGGACCAGATTGGCCATCTGATCCCAATTATCCCGGAGGGGATTATCCAACTGATCCCAATTATCCTGGTGGAGACTATCCTTACTATCCCAATGAACCCAATTATCCAGGGCCTTCACAGGATTCCGAGAGTTCTTCCGGGTCAAGTGGTGATGATGGTGGGCACCCGTCTAAGGGACCAGACAGCTCTGAGCCACAATCTGCACCATCAGCATCCACTACCGAGGCCCTGAATTATGCCGAGGGGCAGTCTCTCAGCCTGCAAGAGGTCTCAAGCAGCGGAATGATGGCCTCTGGAAACGAAATGATGGCATACGGAAGCGGAACTTCCGCCTCAGGCGGATCGATGGCCTACATGGCGACGTCCGGGCTGCAGATCTGGGTACGCTACAACGGCATATGGACAACCGGTCCTGCTTCGGTCTTCTTCAGGAGGAGCACCAGCATCCTCTCTTACAACGACCAGCCTCAGAGAATATGGTCTTGGGAAGGATATCCCAGAGGGAGGCAGGTATGGCGCGATCTCGGCTACCGAATGCCGGGATACTTCCACGGCCGGTTTACCGGAGATGAACGAGGCTGGCACCGGCTGGCCATGTGGGGAAGCAGATCCGGCTGGAGCAATGTCCTCTGGATCTATGTATGGTAAGATGATCATCGCAGAGGTGCCGGGTGCATTATTGGCTCTTGGCTCTTCAACATTTTTATATAACTCGTTATGAAGTTAGCGAAACCACATAAATTTTTGCAGACTTGTTCTCATAGCCCCCCGTACCTCTGCACATGCTCCCATGCCCGGTGCTCCTCCGGGAACCGGTCCTTTCGGGAGTAGATCGATGCATCGGTCCGACCGTACAGCTTTCGGTCCTCGCCCACCGGGCAGACCTTAATGCAGATGCCGCAAGGGGAGATGCCCCGGCTGTTAAGCTCTGCGCTCCGGGCGGTACAGCTCTTCTTGTCGGTAAGTGCCTGCGGATAGTCCTGCTCGCTCAGAGCCTGCACGGGGCACATCTTGACGCAGCGCATGCAGCGGGTGCACAGCTCTTCTTTCAGGAGGGGGCTGGATGCAAGCTCTGCCGCAGTGAGTACGGAGGAAAAGCGCACCCTGGGGCCAAACTGGGGTGTGAGAAGCATGTTGTTCGTCCCGAAATTGCCCAGGCCAGCCAGGAGGGCAGCATGCCTGTGGGAGAAGAAGGCCATTGGGCTCTTCTGAAGGGCCTTGATGCCAAAGTACCCGTCCCTGGGAACGAAGACCGATGGATAGCCCTTTTCATTGAGAAAATTAGCCAGGCGGTATGTGTACTGGTCGAGAAGGCTGTTAACTGTGTTGTACAGCTCCCGGTAGTAGATAGATGGCGCGGTTTCGAGAACCGGCAGGCTGACGGGCAGCCCAATTACTATTACCGATTTTGCCTGGGAGAAAATGGACTGGGGATGAAACTCCTCTGGCATCCAGGGCTCTAATGGCGGGTTCGCCCAGCGCTCCACACCTGCCACTCCCAACAGGGGTATCTCCATCTTCCGGCAACGCACCCGGATGGCCTTAAGCAGATCTTCGTTCATGGCAAGCATCTCGCATTTAATAGCCCTTTTTACAGCTCTCTTTGGCAATCAATGGATAAATAGAATTTCGCTCGAAAGATCTATACCGGAATAAGCCCTAACACCTGGACATGGACTACTCATTCAAGCGAGGCTTCAAGCCTGATTTAGAGCGAATTCTAGCGGTTCTGCAAGAGGAATTTCCCACAGATATCAAGCAAGATGATGGAAAGCTTCTGCTCAGCTACGGTGCTCTCAAGAGCATCTGCGTGTCGATCACCGGCAAGAAACTCACCGTTACCACCGAGTCGGCAACAGGAGTGGGCGACGCCGAAGTCATGGACACAAATAAACGCTTTAGAGATTTCCTGGAGAAAGCCACCGGCTACACTGCCAAGCAGAGGCTGCAGATGGCCAAGAAAGAGGTAGCCAAAGGAGAAGATTGAAACCCTTTTTCCCTCCGGCATTCGATAGGAATTCAAAAGACATTCAGTAAATCGTCAGCTTGCCCTCGATGAACTGCTCTGTCATGGACTCGGTGCTCTCCAGCCAATAATCAAGGATGCCGTCGATCTTTGACTGCATGGCCTGAGGCGCTTCTGGCAGCTTGGCCTTCCCGGAGATCTGTACGCTTCGCAGGAGTGGCTGGCTGATGGGCGAGCCTATCTTGCTGACCAATGTTACATAGGCCGCCTCCACCCCGTCCAGCTCGGCGATCTCTGCTGCGGCTTTCTGAGCCATCACATTGTAGATCTTTCCCACGTGGCTGACGGGATTCTTTCCTGCTATGGCCTCCATGGTCATGGGCCGCATGGGGGTGATCAGGCCGCTGCCCCGGTTGCCCCGCCCGGTGGCGCCGTCATCTCCCATCTCAATGGAGGTGCCGGTAACGGTGAGGTAGATATTCTCCCCGGCATCGGCGCAGTTGACAAGGACCTCCACCTCGCCGACGTGATCCACTCCGGCATAATCAGCCCGGGCTTTTTTTATGACGGCCTCTCGAATAGCGGCCTTGGCCTCATCATAATCCTCTCGCGAACTGAGAAAACGGGAGACCATCGCTGTGGCCACCACGAGGGTGAGCTTATCGCCGATGCGCACCG
>DAONES010000141.1:0-1758 GCA_035403205.1 Methanothrix sp.
GCCATAATCTTCCAGTCATTTCCCAGGGGCGAGCAGGGCCGGGCAATGGGCTACATCGGAGCCACGGTTGCTATCGGCAGCATCCTCGGTCCCACTCTGGGCGGCTTTATTGTCGACCTGCTGGGATGGAAATATATTTTCCTGATCAACGTACCCATAGGCATCGTCCAGCTGCTGCTCTCCTCCAGGTACATGAAAATTGAGGAAAAAACATCCGACAGCCTGAATGTCGATCTGATCGGGGCTGCCACTCTGATAACTTTCATGGTCTCTATGATGGCTCTGTTGGGCGAGCTTTCCGTCAGCTTTTCTCCCAGCCCTGCCAATATCGCCCTGGCAATGATCTTCATCCTTTCTCTGGCCGCTTTCGTGATAAACGAGTCCAGGCAAAAGGCTCCGCTGCTGGACCTGTCCATCTTTCGCTACAGGATGTTTGTGCTGCCATGTGTCAGCATGATAATATTCTTCGTGTCCAATCTGATGATATCCATCCTGGGCCCGTTCTACTTTGAGGGTGTGAGGGGCTACACCCCATCACAGGTTGGCCTGATCTACCTCATTGTCCCGGCCATAATGGTCATCGGCGCCCCGGTTATAGGTTGGATCTACGACAAACATCAGTTCCGATACCTGGCCGCCCTGGGAATGGCGATCATGGCGGTTTCCATGATCCGCCTTGGCTATCTTGCGGCAAGCCTGGGCAGCGATCCCAGGCAGATGCTGTTCGCCTTCGTATTCCTGGGCATGGGCGGGGCCTTTTTCCAGAGCCCAAATAACACCGAGACGATGAGATCCCTGCCCAGAGATAAGATAAACATCGCTTCCAGCTTCACCGCCACCATCAGAAACCTGGGAATGGCATTGGGCGTCTCCTTTTCCGGGGTTTTGGTCTCTTTGCAGCTCGCCCGGGCAGGATACTATGGGACTCTTTTAGAGGCCGGTCCGGTGCTGCTCTCATCCACGGTAAGTCGAGTGATGATGCTGGCGGGGCTATTATGCATAATCGGCACTGTTGTCTCGATATACCGGGGAATGAAATGCGCATAGCGGCAATCAGACAATCAGATGCGGAAATCCTTATCGAATAGTTGATGCTGGCCCGGCTGGCTGGACTGGCCTGCCTGGATGGACTGAACAGGCTTGGTCACTTCAGGGCTCTGGCTCTTTTCCCCGCCTGGCCCCTCTTTGGAGCCCGGGCCTTCATTCGAGCCAATGTCCTCTTCTCCTGCCTCGACATTTCCATTTCCGTCGGTTCTGATGAGCCACATATCCACGCCGCCGGCCCCATGGGATGCCGTCCGTCCCGTCACAATATATCCGCCATCCGCCGTCTGCTGAACAGCAGTACCATAGTCGCCCTCCTTGCCGCCAAAGGTCCTGCTCCAGATCACATTGCCGGCGGAATCGGTCTTGAAAAGCCATAGATCCGCCCCGCCTTCTCCGCTTGAAGATGTATGGCCGGCTATGATATATCCGCCATCCGCCGTCCGCTGGACTGCAGTGCCATAGTCATCGCCTTCGCCGCCGTAGGTCCTGCTCCAGATCACATTGCCTGCGGAATCGGTCTTGATCAGCCAGAGATCCATTCCTCCAGAGCCCTCTGAAGATTTGGATCCCTCTATGAGATAGCCGCCATCAGTGGTCAGCAGAACTCTGCTGTTGACGCTGACAGTTGTCCTATCAATTGCCGATCCTCCGAAGATCTTCTCCCACTGTTTTCCGCCCTGGGCATCGGTCTTGATCAAAATGATGCTCCCT
>DAONES010000141.1:1858-4651 GCA_035403205.1 Methanothrix sp.
AAGGTTTTATCCCACTCTTCTTTTCCCTGTGCATCGGTCTTGATCAGCCAGAGATCCTTTTCCCCCGCACCAAAGGAGTACGTGATGCCGGTGATGACATATCCGCCATCATCTGTCTTCTGGAGGGATGTGGCAAACTCATTCCCGTCGCCTCCAAAGGCCCGGCTCCATATCTCCTCGCCGGCAGAATCGGTCTTGATCAGCCAGATGTCCATTCCTCCGACTCCATAAGAGGATGTGTGGCCAGTTACGATGTATCCCCCATCAGAGCTCACCTGGACGTCAGAGCCCATATCATCTTTTGCCCCACCGAAGGTCTTCATCCAGGAGCCAGCGGGAGGCTTTTCTGCCGCTACGGCTATAGCAGGAATCTTTCCCGATACATTCGACGCAGTTATTCTGTATGATTCAGATCTGCGATCATCCGCGGCATTGGGACCGGCATGCAATCCATCCCTCGCCCGAACCTCTATCTGAAAAGCGCCTTCAGTTGTGTTCCAGGGCCACTGGTTGCTAAGCTGCCAGTCGGTTGCAGCGATGCCGCTGCAAAAGAACTTGTAGAGAATCAGATCGCGATCCTGATCGGTTGCGTTTGCGGTCCACAATACGACTGAGCCTGCTTGCTGCGGGCTCGGCTTATTCGGAGCGAGGCCGGTTATCACTGGCGGAACATTGCTTTTAGGGACGCTCTTCGGGACGGTTTTTGGAACGCTTTTCGACGCATTTCCCGGAGAGAGATAAGCTGCGAAGGCTTCGCCTTTCAGACATCCAGGAGCATCCACAGAGACCGAAACCGTTCGGTTTTCGGCTGGAGTCAGGTCGGGCGACGTGTACTCGATGACATATGTCCCGGTGAGAATTCCCTGGATTTGACTTAAAATTTCTGCGAAATCCGCCTTGTTTATGTTGATCCACATGCCGGAGGATTCATTAGCAAGCGGCCTCATGTCTGCATACCTGGCCAGATCGGAGCGGGGCACATTGGGATCGACATAGGCACTGCGAAAGTCCGGCGAGACGGCTATCAGCATGGCACCGGACCCCAGGATATCTCTTTTCACATCGCCCATCGCATAAGCCGAATGGGATTTTCCGTCGCCCTTCTGCTGGGATGGTTCATCCGTTACCACGATGATGATCTTCTGAGCATCCAGCCTGAACCCAAGAGATAGCGCCCTCTCTATCCCGTCCAGCGAATTTTCCGGCAGATCGGAACTTCCGCCTGATGTGGCGAGTTTGCCCACCGCCTTTCTAAATGATCCGGAGTCATTCGTCCAGTTGGCCCGAGTTATTACATCTGTGCCATTGAATGTGACCAGAGAATATCTGGCATCCAGCTTGCTTGCATTGATCTTTTCAGTCAGTTCACGGATCTTTGATTTTAAGGCATTAATCTCGTTATCCATGCTGCCCGTTTCATCGAAGACTATCGCCAGATCGAGCTTCTGTCCTGTGGAATTGCCTGTGAAATGGAAATTGCGGATTGCAGTATGGTTCTGATCTTCCATAACACTGAAATCATCCTTCTTTAGGTCACGGTATTCTGGACAGATGTTGTCGACAAAGATATTGACGGTTATTTTTGGAAAAGCTGCGGCATCGATTCCGATGATCTTGGTTTCATTGCCGCCAGGTGCAGCTTGATCTGTCCCGCCCATTGCGGCGGTCGCAGCAATTGAATTAATGGTTGCAAATATTATCAAAAGATATGTTATAAGCCCGGCTGTCTCTCTGCTTCTAATGCACATCAATCCTATTTGCAGGAACGCCAATGGATTAAAGGCTTTTCATTTGCAGCACTGGCATTTTTCCGTCTCTCCTTCTCTTTCCTTTGTCGCGCCTTCTCTCCAGACAGCTTACTGCCAGCAGCAGCACTCCCGACACTGTCATGCCCATTAGTGGAAAGCTCTGTCCCAGGAAGAGTGCAGTCGCTCCGCCACCAACAAGGGCACATAGCGCTCCTCCTGAGGTCAGGCCCAGCCGCTCTTTGTAGAACCCGGCTATCGTGGGCAGGAGCAGGCCGCTGGTGTAGACCGTGTAAGCGATGAGCAGGGTCTTGATGATGCCTGGCAGGGAGATCGCCAGGAGAAGGGCGCAGAATCCGATGAAAACCACTGCTGTTCGGGAGATCTTCATCAGACTGTCTGCATCTGCATCGGGCCTTGCTTTTTTGTAGATATCGAAGGTGATGATGGATGTGACCGTCATGAGGCTCGTGTCTGCGGATGACATGAAAGCGGCGAGAAGGGCCGCGGCCACAAGTCCCGCCATTCCTGGCGAGAGCAGGCCGGTCATGAGCGATATTATAGCCTCTTCCGGATTAACTGAGGGATAAATCGATCGGCAGAAGACACCCAGGGAGGTGATGAGCAATGCCAGCGGTATGAGGATGATTGCCGCAAATAGCGCTGAGATCCTGGCCTGCTTTGGGCTAGATGCAGAGAGCAGGCGGGAGTACATATCCGGTCCGACAAGATAGGCCGATCCCACTACTATTATCATGGATAGGACATCCCAGCCACCCATCTGGGCAGAGGTTGGAAAGCTGCTGCTCAGGATCGGTCCGGCTCCTTGCAAGTCAAGGGCTGCAAAGAACAGCGCCGTCATTCCGGTTATTATTATCAGAAACTGCACGAGGTCTGTTCTTATCACCGAGCTTTGCCCGCCGTGTGCGGTATAGAGAATGAATACCAGGCTGCAGGCAATCATGAAAAGTGCGCCGCTTCCTCCAAATACGGCGGAAAGAACCTTGCCTGCGGCAGAGATCTGCACGGCGATAACGCCAATCCAGGA
>DAONES010000142.1:0-4596 GCA_035403205.1 Methanothrix sp.
AGATCGTTGTGACCTGTGCCGGTGGCAGGCCCAAAGACCTCAACCTCTTCCAGGCCCAGAAGGCCTTGGACAATGCCAAGAATGCAGCCGTTCCCGGTGGCAGCATAATCCTGGTGGCGGAGTGCTGCGAGGGGCTGGGCCATCCGGTCTTCGAGCGCTGGGCAAGGGCGGCAAAGTCAGCCGAGGACTGCTGGGAGCGATTCGGCAGGGAGTATGAGTTTGGCGGCCACAAGGCTGCCTTCCTGGCCAGGGAGTCGATGCAGCATCACCTGATCCTGGTCTCAGCTCTGCCCAGGGATCAGGCGGAGATGTGTTTCTTCCAGCCGGCAAAGACCCTCGAGCAGGCCCTGGAGCTGGCGAGAGCCAGGCAGGGCAGGGACGCGCGGCTGCTGGTCATGCCGCATGGGAACCTCACGCTGGCAGTGGGGAAATGATCTTTGTCTGTTTGAAGGAGGTTTTTCTAGTGGCACTGCTTCACGACATCGGCCAGTAATTGCAGACCTGATTTCTATCTTCCGCAATTAGAAAGAAATCCTTTTATTTCAGAAGCGGCTTTCTAGGTATTGACTATGTTCCGATTGACTGCTCATATCCGTGGAAGGGTTCAGAGAGTAGGTTACAGGGCAAAGGTTGTCTCCCTGGCTAAAGAGAAATGAACCTCACAGGCATGATCCAAAACCGTCCCGACGAAACAGTCCTTGTTATCGCAGAGGGCGAAAGAGACGCTCTGGAGAAATTCGGATTGGCCATCTGGATCAAGAACACATTCATTGATGTGATAAGCGTTGATTCAGCGATTACCGCAGGAGCAGGAACTTTCTTGGACTTCAGGAAGATTACCGGTCCGGATGAAGTGGGCGAGCGCCTGGATTATGGCATCGAGATACTAAATGTTATGGCGGCGGGTATCCTGGATATCAAAACCGACATACAGGACATTAAAGTCGGCATACAGGATATTAAGGCCAACACGCAAAGCATTGGTGAAGATATCCAGAATCTAACTGAGATCACCAAGACAGGTTTTGATAACTTGAACTGCAATGTGAATAAACTGCATGTGGAGCAGGATGAGACCGCTCAAGAGATTCGCGGCCTCAGAGAAGACATGAAGAGCTATATGGATCGGCGGTTTAGGAAGATTGAGTCTGAGCAGGCTGACATCAGAGAGATGCTCAAGGTGGTTTATCCGCAAGATATCAAAGAGTGGTCCTCGTAAACCTATTGCGCTTCCCTTTGTATTGATTTTATCTACCTTTTTATTATTCTATTTCCAGTGGAGATCGCTATCAATCCCCGCCGCCCTCTCCTCCGCACAGGCGGCTTGCTCTTGCTTTGAGCAGTCTAATCCCCCTTTCTTCCCACCCTCTCCAGAGCCGCCTTCAGCTCCTCCATCTTCACCGGCTTGCTGATGTACCCATCCATTCCGGCGGCAAGACACCTCTCCCGGTCTCCCCGCAGGGTATAGGCGGTCATGGCGATTATCCTGGGCTGTTTTTCCGCGGGCAGGCTGCTCCTAATGGATCTCGTGGCCTGAAGCCCATCCATCTCCGGCATCTGAATATCCATGAGGATCACATCATACGATTTGCTTTCCAGGCATTTCAGCAGATCCTTGCCGTTTACTGCCACATCTGCCATGTAGCCCAGATGCTTGAGCATGGCCAGAGCAACCTTCTGGTTGATCGGATTGTCCTCAGCCAGAAGGATGCTGAGATCCTGGTTAGAAGCCGGGGGGAGGCCCCTCCCTCTTTCCGGCTCGGTAGCATCTTTTCTCTCCCCAAAGATGGCCAGCAGCGCGCCAGCAAGCTGCGCCTGTCTGACCGGCTTGGCCAGGAAGATATGGGTCTTGCTGGCAGGCAGGCTCGCTTTCTCTCCCAAAAAGCCGATCTCTATGACGGGCATCGATTGTGGCATCTGCTGCCCGCCGATCCGTTCCGCGAGCGCTGGCCATTTTGCCATATCGGCATCGATGATGACCACATCGTACCTGCCTTGATCCAGTAGCCTGCAGGCCTCCCGGTCTGAGCCGGTCCCATCCGCAATGGCTGCAAAAGAGCGGAGGTGATTGGATAGCATCTGCCTGCTCGCTTCCTTTTCCAGGGCAACTAGTGATTTTTTGCCTTTCAGTCTGGTGTAATCTCCTGCAAGCTGAGTATCATCAGCACTATCACTGCCTTGAGCTCCGGCCGCCTTGTCAGTCCATTTTTCCGGTATGGTGAAGTGAAATTGCGATCCAACGCCGGGCTTGCTCTCCGCCCAGATTCTGCCGCCCATTAGCTCGGCCAGCCGGCTGCTGATAGCCAGCCCCAGGCCGGTTCCGTCATACCTGCGGGAGAGAGACGAATCCACCTGGCTGAAAGGGAGAAAGAGCCGGGACATGCGGTCTTCTGGGATGCCTATGCCTGTATCCGTCACAATAAAATGATATTCCTTATTTTTCCCGTCCCTGGCCACGGATACGGTTATCTCTCCAGATTGGGTGAACTTGACGGCATTGCTGAGCAGATTGGCGAGAACCTGCCCCAGGCGCAGAGAGTCGCCCATCATCCTTCCGGGCACATCTTCCGCCAGAATATAAGCCAGATCCAGGCGCTTTTCAGCGGCTTTGGCCGCAACCTGGTCTAGAGAGGTCTCCAAAACCTCCCGCAGGTCGAATGGCAGCTGTGCGATATCCATTCGACCGGCATCGATCTTGGAGAAATCCAGTATTTCATTGATGATGCTGAGCAGGGATAGGCCGCTGATGCGGATGGTCTTTACATAATCGCTTTTCACCGGATCAAGGTCGCTCTCCAGGAGCAGATCAGTCATCCCGATTATGGCATTGAGCGGCGTTCGGATCTCATGGCTCACGCTGGCGGTAAACTCCGCTTTGGCCTTGGCCGAGGCTTCTGCTGCATCTCTGGCCCGGACCAGCTCTTCTTCCATCTTCTTCTGCTCGGTTATGTCTATGCAAACACCCAGGGCAGCATAGAATTCGCCGGACTCGTTGAGCAGAGGATAGATGGAGTACATCGCTGGAAATGTCTCATTGTTGCGTCTTATGAGCTGTCTGTATCCAGATAGTGTTGTATCTTTTCTCATCCGTCTGGCAGCTTCAGCCAGTTTATCGCAATCCTCGGAGACCAGAAGCATTGTGACCGGTTTTCCCAGAACCTCTTCGCGGCTGTAGCCAAAGCACTTTTCTGCACCAGGAGAGAACTCCAGGATCACCGGCTCCCTGCTCTTTGCACTGGCAATGATAAAGGAGACATTCTTGGCTGCTTCGAAGATGGCTTTTAGATGCCTGTCTCTTTCATGCAGGGCACCTTCCGCCTTTTTCCGCTCCAAGAGCTCATTGTTCAGATCGGCGGTCTTTTCGAGCACCATCCGGTTTAAAAAATCCTGTCTACTGGCCACAAGGTGATACAGGCCGGTCAATAATCCCAGAATTAAAAGGCCGACCATCTGGGCAATTCTCAGCGGCACCTGAACGGACTGCGTCCACCCGCCGGCAGGCATTCCCGCCAGCTCCCAGTAGCCATCTGTAAGCTCAATTCTATGAATCTCCGGAAGAGACTGAAATACTCTATTCTCGCCGAAAAATACATGCCCGCTGTCATCCCGAAGCGAAATATCAAGGCCGCTCGCAGCGTTGTCCAATCCTGATGCCTGCATCATAGCGGGGACATCGATTGTTATGGAAATCATACCCCAGAGCGTTCCATTCTCGTAAACGGCTTTCCTGGCCACCATGCCCAGGCCGCCTTTCTTCATCTCATGAGGATTGGTGATCACCAGGCGATGAGTATCAATGGCTTTTTGCAGGTCTTCTCTGAATGCAGGAGATATGTCCCGGAAAAGGCTTTTTCCGATCATGTATTCTGAATCCTTTTCCGGATAGACATAACGGAATATTCCATCAGGCGCTATGGCAAGATTGTCGATGCCCATAGCGCCTAAATATATATGGGCTAAATAATTATTAGCTTCTTCCCTAAAATTGGGATTGGACGATCCGATCTCCGTTTGAACAAAGGCATCCAGGCTTTCGAGCAGCTCCAGACGCTGAGAGATGGCCATCTCCAGGGAATTTCCCTGTGATTCCAGATGCACGGCAATGCGGCTCCGCTCCTCTGCTATTAGCTGGTCCTGATACCAGTGGCTAGCCTGCCACCAGATCAATAATAGGGCGATAGCAATCAAAGCTGTCCTCAGCTGAACCTTTCTCATTGGCCTTCCTTTTTTGCCGGCGAATGTTAAATTTTCATTTTCGTTTCATTGGTCATCGTCTGATAAACTATTTCCGCTCATAGATCCTTGCCGTTAAACGAATGTGGTCTGAAGAGCAGATTCGGGGCAAATTGATGGACGGAATAGATTCGGCATTATTTAATAGCCCCGTATTGGTAAGAAGATTTCTTCCCTGCGACCTGGAAGCTGCCCTGGATATCGATCGAGAGGTCTTCGGAGGATACGACCCCGCCATCTTCCAGGCCTTCTGCGAATACCACGGCGGGAGCTCCTTTGTGGCAGAGGTCGGCGGCATCGTGGCCGGTTTTGTCCTGGGATTCAAGCATACTCCGTTCGAGGGAAGGGTCTTCTGGCTGGCGG
>DAONES010000143.1:0-4554 GCA_035403205.1 Methanothrix sp.
CAGGATTGGAGGAGATGCAATGAGGAGAGCAAAATAGGTTATGGTGATGAGGCCGCTGGGAGGAGGCCAGTAGGAGGGGTAGTTGAGATGAGGCCGTTGGGATGCAGAATCTGCCCCCGCAAGGCATAGCTCTTTATTGTCCGGCGCAAAAGAATACCGTCGGAAGGACAGAAAGATGCTGAAGCGTGCCAGGATTCTAGCCGATTATCAGTTTGGCCGGGGAGCGGGCGAGGCCCTCTTTCCCGAGGGTACAACCTACAGCCTCTCCAAGACGCGCCGGCTGAGGTACCTCTACACCGGAAAGGAGAGGATCGCCACAGTTCGAGCCAGCGACAACCTCTTAACTCTCAGCATGCTGGGCGCGGGAAGGCTGCATGCTTTCTTGCATTCTCCGCGCCTCAGGGTGGTGGCATGCGAGGATGCCGCGCCGTTTGTCGCCAAAGGCGGCAACCTCTTCGCCAAGCACGTCCTGAGAGTGGATCCAGAGATCAGGGCGGGAGAGGAGGTGCTGGTCGTGGACGCCGGGGACCGGCTCCTGGCCACGGGGACGGCAGTGCTTGCTCCGGAGGAGATGCTGCAGATCAAGCGCGGAATCGCGGTGGCGGCAAGAAAGGCTGCGGAGCACTGAGTTCAGATTTAAATCATTTGATGGCGATCTTGGCCGTGCCTCTTGACCATCAGTTTTTACTGTTTGCAGACCTCTGCAATACGTCAGTTCTATTCTCTGCCCAGAGCGGATATCCTTCTGAACCTTTCCACCGCCTCAACAATGCACTGCCCAACGTAGTCCACATCTTCCTCGGTATTCGACCGGCCCATGGTGATCCGCAGAGAGCCATGGCACTTGACCGGAGGCAGGCCCAGGGAGAGGAGCACGTGGGACGGCTCCAGCTTGTGTGAAGAGCAGGCTGAGCCGGTTGATACGGCAATCCCTTTTGAGTCGAGGTAGAGGAGCAGAGACTCGCCCTCCACATAGGAAAAGCCGAAGTTCAGGCTGCCGGGAAGTCTCTTCTTCATGGTTCCATTGATCCAGGCATCCTTTACCCGCCCAAGGACCAGGGCTGCGAGCCTCTCGCTGAGCTTGCCAAGCCGCTGCCCTTCCGCTGCCATGCCCTCTTCACACAGCTGTGCCGCCTTTGCCAGTCCGACGATTCCAGCCACATTCTCAGTTCCCGAGCGCAGGCCCCTCTCATGCCCGCCGCCCTGAACTATGCTCTCCAGCTTGCTGCCCCTGCGAACGTAGAGCGCCCCCACCCCTTTTGGCCCGTAGATCTTGTGAGCGGAAAGGGAGAGCAGATCAACGCCCAGGGAATCGACCTTTGTGGCGATCTTGCCCACGCTCTGCACGGCATCGGTATGCAGGTAGATATCCTTCTCCGCGGCGAGCCTGCCGATCTCCTCGATGGGCTGAATTGTGCCAACCTCGTTGTTGGCATGCATGACAGAGATGAGGATGGTCTCGGGCTTGATTGCCGCCTCAAGAGCAGCCACGTCCACCAGTCCCTCATCAGTCACGGGCAGGTAGGTAACGGAAAAGCCCTCCTTCTCCAGAGTCCGACAGGTCTCCAGGATGGCAGGATGCTCGATCCTGGTAGTGATAATATGATTGCCCTGCTTCCGGTTTCGTCGCGCTATGCCCTTCAGTGCCAAATTGTCGGACTCAGTGCCGCCGGAGGTGAAGATGATCTCCTCAGGGCCTGCTCCCAGGAGATCTGCCACCTTCTCCCGTGACTGCTCCAGAGCCACCTTTGCCTCCCGGCCAAAACCATGCAGGCTGGAGGCGTTGCCGAACTGATCTCTGAAGTAAGGCAGCATGGCCTGCAAGACCTCAGCCGCCACTGGAGTGGTGGCCGAGTGGTCCATATAAATCCGCTTCATCGAAATAGCAGGAAGCTATGCAAGGGTAAATAGATGGCGTAGCTTATGAGAAACTATAAGTATGCAGCAAAGGAGGAAGAAATATGAATCTTTCCATCCCACTGGATTCCACCCCCCTCCTGATAGCAGCCGCGCTTATCGCTCTAGGCTTTCTGACCTACCTGCTCTCCGCCAGGACCGGCGTGATCCTCATGGGGGCAGGAAGCGTGATCATGGGCGCAGTGGTCATATTCGATCTGCCCAATGGAATGGGACTGCAAGGCCTGGTGCTCTTTGGCATCACTGTGCTGGTGGGCGGTTGGATGATGTACGTGGGCGTAAAGAATGGATAAAAACGGTTCATGAAAAGACTCTTCAGAAGTTATTTATAATAGTGTGAATATATTCTATCTTCATTTGATGCTCTTCTGATCGGCAAATGCTCAAGCGAATTAACCTGAGCGAAAGCTACTTCATTAATAATTGTATTAGGCCGAATGCAATGAATTTTCGGAGGACTGAGTGATGAAATCTGAAAAAGCGAATTTCTCGGAGTACAACAAAGGCTATCGATATGACGAGAACGGCTGGATCTACATCCATATCGAGGGAAAGCCGTATGAAAGAGGATTTCAGCACGGAAGGCTGGCGGCGCAGGAGCTAGCCGATATCAAGAGGAGCCTGGAGTATCTGACCTACTGGAACACGGGAATGAAATGGCAGTACTTCGTGGATGCCTCTGAGCGGCTCTTCGTTCCCTGGATAGATCAGGAGATCATGGACGAGATTTACGGTATCGCGGATGGAGCACAGAACGCCGGCGTGGACATATCCTGGCAGGAGGTCTTAGCCTGGAACGGATACGAGGAGATCACCGACTACTGGTGGCCGAACGAGAAATCAGGCAAATATGCCAAACAAGAAAATAGCAGCAAAGATCATTGCAGCGCCTTTATCGCCACGGGAGAGGCTACCAAGGACGGCAGGATTGTGATGGCTCACAATACCTGGAGCGAGTTTGAGACAGGACAGTTCTCAAATCTGATACTGGATATAGTGCCATCGCAGGGGCACAGGATATTCATGCAGTCCTCTCCCGGATACATCGACAGCTTTTCCGATTTCTTCGTAACCAAAGCTGGCCTGATGGGAACTGAGACCACAATCGGCGGTTTTTCCCTTTACGATCCCAATGAGGCTCCCGAGTTCTACCGGGTCAGGAAAGCCATGCAATATTCCGAAGATCTGACCCAGTTTGTGGAGATCATGAAGAAGAACAACAACGGCGGCTATGCGAACACCTGGCTGATCGGGGACATACATACCGGAGAGATCATGCGCTATGAGCTGGGCCTTCAGTTCTACAACGTCACAATGACAAAGAATGGAAGCTTCATCGGCTATAATGCTCCCCTGGACCCCAGGATCAGGAACCTGGAATGCTCCAACACCGGCTATGCAGACATCAGGAGGCACCAGGGAGCCCGCCAGGTGAGGCTTGCCGAGCTGATGGCCGAGCATCATGGCCGGCTGGACACGGAAATAGGAAAGACCATATTGGCTGATCATCACGATGTTTACCTTAACAAGAACAATCCCTGCTCTCGAACGGTGGACGGCCACTACGAGCTGGACGCAAGGGAGTTCATGTCCCAGCCGGGACGGCCTGTGCCCTTCCAGCCCCGAGGGACCGTTGATGGAAAGGTGATGGACAGCATTATGGCCAGGGACCTATCCTTCTGGGCCAGATGGGGCAACTCCTCAGGAATGCCTTTTGACGCAGCTAAATTCCTGAAAAAGCACATTCAATGGGACCATTTGAACGGCTATCTGAAAGACAGGCCCAGCCAGCCCTGGACGCTATTTGCGACGGATAGGAAAGCTTCGAAAGAATGACGGTATAATCAGTCTCAGACAGGTCAGCAAAAAAATGTCTCCAAATAGGATAAACAAATAGGCTCTTGCGAAGCAGGGTAAAAAGAGACGCTACATCACGGCGGACCTTTCTCTTTCTGCTTCTCCACTATTTTGCCAGCGTCTTTCCCATCGTGGTCTTCATGGTGCCTGCTGCTTCATCCTTCTCCTCAGAGAGGATCTTCCAGCCCTTATCCTGGTAGAATCTTATGGCCCCTTCGTTAGCGCTAAAACAGGCCAGCTTTGCCGTCTCGTATCCCGATTCCTTTATCTCCGCTTCGACTAGATTCAGCAGCCTGCCTCCCAGGCCCTTTCTCTGGTGGGCGGGATGAACCCAGATGAGGCCCACAAGATCATTAAATCCGGCGGCAACCGCCACAATCTCACGTCCCTTTTCCACCACAATCATGTTCTGCCACGCATTATTTACATCGAGATTGAGCTGGTCGCCTTCCGTCCATGGCTTGAGTGCGCCCTCGGGCAGGATCGGCCCGTAAACACCGGCAATCGTCTCCTTGAGCAGATGGACGATCTTCGGAATATCCTTGGGAGCTGCTTTTCGGAATTCGTATTCGTTCATAGCATTGCTCACTATCGGCACTCTCTTTAAGATTATCTCAATTATCAATCCCCTCAACAGTTTTAGGAAAAATCGCCATTCAATCATAAAGTTCAAATAGTATAAACGCAAATCATAATTAAAAAATTTAGCTAGAAATAAAGATTTGCGATTGATGCGGGTCTCAGCAATCATCTGAGGGGATGGATGCCGCTTTCCCGAAT
>DAONES010000144.1:0-4546 GCA_035403205.1 Methanothrix sp.
TGGATTCGATTACATCCTCCTCTAAGTCCATAACCTCGCCGCTCTGGCCGAGCAATACCGTGCGCAGCTGATAGATCCCCGGCTCAAGAGTCTTATTCCAGGCAATCTCCACCGTCTCATCGTCTCCGGTGAGAAGCACCGGTGTCGCCTTCTCGGTTATATTGAGAACTGTGCCGTTTTGAGACAGAATAAAGCACAGGTTTCCTTTGAATGGAACGCGAGAGCTGCCCATGACTGTGGCGCTCGCTCCGGTCTCATCCTGGTAGGTCTCTGTGATCTTGGCGTCTTCCATCGCCGTGAAAGAATTCATGAAAGACCTTGTCAGGTTGTGATTCAGCTCCACGATCTTCACCCGGCCGGAATACCGGTGTCCATCCTCCAGGATCTGCTTCCAGGCATAGTCCCTGGTGACTGGCATGGCAAAGCTTCCCGAGATGGCTACCGCCTGCTCTCGGGTGACATAGGCTGCCTTGTTCCCATCGATGAGCATGTAATAGATGTCCACAATGGTGGGATCGCTGGCGCTGATTGCAAGGTGCATGCCCCTTGAGTCGGCACGAAAATCGCGCACATCAAACCTTATGGGCTCCACTCCGCCGTAATAGAAATTGCGGCATTTTTCGGAGACGAGCGTCCCTTTATTCCTCAAATGCGCGCAGACATCGTAGCTGCCCTTCTCGACATCCAGCTCCGGCCAGCTGACAGTCCAGGTCCCGGCGCCATCAAGCGTCAGGAGCCGGCTGACGAGCACATTTCCATCTTTTTCATTATCGATCAGATCCAGCCTCAAATCCATGCCGGACACATTTCCCTGCACAGTAACATCCGCAGATTCCATGCTGGAGTAGAGATCAGCGATCTCCGAAGAATGGGCAGTGCCAGCCATTGCCAGCAGGACTGCCAGGGCCATGAGGGCCGCCAAATGCCAAATCGCGCTTATTCTCATACCGCTACCTTGCCTGCCGGCAATTGCCATTGTTGCCATTTTATACTGATTTATCTTCACAGGCATAAAACTGACGTGCCGAAAAAAGAGATCAAATGGTCACCCAGTTGGTGAACGGCGCGACCAGGGTTATGAGCAGGGAGGTGAGCACAATCCAGGTGAGAATGGCCACAGTTGTTCTGGTGAACCTCTCTGCATCTTTTGGCTGGACGATCTTCTCAAAGCCGGACTGCACCAGATCCCTGAAGATGTGTCCGCCATCGAGAGGCACCGCCGGAAGGCAGTTGAACAGGCCGGCATAGAGGTTGATCCAGCCGATCCAGAGGAGGAGATTGGCGAGCCAGAATAATTTGCCTCCCAGTGGCTCGGCCCATCCGCTCGGCTCGAAGACCGCAGTCAGCCAGCCGCTGAAACCGGGAAAACCCTTCTGGGTGAATCCGGGAATGCCGGAAAAAGGCAGGCTGAGCATCAGGTGAAAGCCGGTTAATCCCATGCGGGGAATATTTCTCAGAGTCTGCAGGAATTGCCTGGAGGGCACCTCCTGAAAGAGCGCGCCTCCCGATAGAACAGCATTGCCGGAGATGCCGATGCCAATGAATCCGCCAGTATCTTCCTTGCCGGCAGCCGTCTTTGAAGTCAGAAGGATCTGGTAGGTATCTCCCTGGCCGGTGGTTATTGCAATAGTCTGGCCGGGGCGGGTGGTGTTCATAATCTCTCTAAATCCATCCAGATTTGCGATCTTCTTTCCGTCGATTTCCGTAATCAAACTCCTGGATGGCAGGCCTGCGGCTTCGGCAGAGGAACCCTTGAAGGTAGATGCAACCATTATGCCCCGCGCAGGCTCTCCGGAGAGCGACAGTATCTCTTCTTTGTTATTATAAAACACATTCATGCGATTTGTGGAGCCTGCCAGATGGCTGTAAAACTGATCAAGGTTGCTGTCGTTGTTGCCGTTCACATCGATCAGCACCATTCCTTTTTCAAAACCAGCCATGTCAGCAGCAGATCCGTCCTGAACATCGACCACAATCACCCGGTCCAGGGGCGTTATGGCTGCAATGACCGGTCCGAAGAAGAGAGCCATTGCGACTGCGGCCACAATGAAATTGGAGATGACCCCCGCAGAGAGAATTCGGATTCTAGCGCCCTTGCTCACTATTGCGGGATGGTCTTTGCTGCCGAAGAGGTCGGAGTCATCCGGCTCCACAAAAGCGGCTATAGGGGCAATCAGAAAGGCGACAATTCCCATGGACTTGACCCGCACCCCTTCCACGCGGCTAAGTATGCCGTGAGCAAACTCGTGCACCACCATGGTCACAAAGAGCGCAATCCAGCCCCAGACAAATGGTATGTACTCATTCAGTCCTGGAATGAGCAGGATGTTTCTGGGAGCATTATAGCTGCTGGGCATGGGAGGCTCCTCTATCATAAAATAGGTCATAGCCAAGACCAGCATCAAGAAATAGGCCATGCTCAGGACGACCAGTGGTATGCCGGCAGAGGCCACCAGCCTCCAGAAGCTCTTGGGGCGAGCCAGATAGTCCAGGAGGTTCAGACCCCGGGTGGTGCGGAGAAATATGGCCAGAGGAATGCCGAACAGGCATCCTACTGAGATTCCCCTGCTCTTCCATTCCTGGCTGTCTTTGAGCGGCAAGAGCAGAATGGAATATAGGCCGATCAGCGCCGCAGCTATGAGCAGCCAATCGACCATTTCCAGCTGAAACTGAATGTTAAAAAGTTCAATCATCAGAGTAGGCCTTGCTCCCTCAGCTCATCCTTGGCCAGCTCTTGATGTTTTTTCTCCAGGAAACTGTAGACATTGCCATGCGGAGCCCCGTCAAGCAGCATCTCAATGGCGGTTCGCGCTACCCGCATCTGCTCGGGATTGCCCAGTATCGCCACGGTCTTGCCATAAACCGATACCTTTGCGCCGGAGAGCCTCTCCATGATCTCCCGCGACCTGCCGTCCTTGCCTATGATGCGTCCTTTGATCCGTTCCATATCGCTCTTGGTGCCTGCCATCTTGGACAGGTCCATGATGTCGAGCATCAGCATATCATCATCGAGAATGGCCAAGGCTCTCTCCGGGGAAAAGCCCCTGCCTATGGCCTTTACCAGGTCCATCACCCGCAGGCCCTGCAATGGGTCTTCTGCCGATGCGATGCGGACCGCGCCGGTATCGCTGTCTATCTCAAGGGTCGTCTTGGTCTTCTCTTCTATCAGTCGCTTCATGGAACCGCCCGGTCCCACCAGCACACCTACGCGCTCCTCTGGAATCTTGATATCCAATTTAATCAGCCTTCTTTTTATCAGTCTTTTCCATCTCTTCTCTATCTCTCTGCAGCTTCTCCCATATCTCTTCCGGAGAGCCTACCTTATATTTCTTCTTAAAATAATGGGCTACGTTGGCTATATCGCGTTCCAGAAATCTTCTAGCCTGGGGATGGTCCAGTGTGACGGATTGACCCATATCGATTATCACCGGCTCGCCCTCATCATAGAGTATATTGAACTCGCTCAGGTCGGCATGAACGAGCTTGCCGCGGTTATAGAGCACAGAGATATATCCGGCGATCTTCTCGAAGATTCGCCTTGCCTCCTCTGCCTCCAGCTCAACGTCCTTTAGCTGCGGAGCGACGTTCTCCCCCTTGCCGACCAGATCCATAACCAGTATGTTCTCTTTCATAGCTATGGGATGGGGCACGGGCACGCCTACCTCTTCTGCCCGCGTCAGATTTCGAAATTCCTTTTTCGTCCAGGCAGCGACGATAGCCCTCTTTGTGCCCTTCACATTTCCAAATCGAGGATCGCCATTCAAGTAATCCTGCATGACGCAGAAATTGCTGGTAGAGATGCGATAGATCTTCAGGGCCAGCTCTTTTTCGCCTGCCTTGGCCCTAAAAATGTTGGCTTCTTTGCCGGTGCAGACGGATCCGCCCAGAGCATCGATCACGCCCTTGCTGGCCAGGCTGTAAAGGTCCATCAGGGTGCGTTTATCGAATACCGCATCACTGACGTTTAGATCATCGGAGTCCTTTATCCTGGTACGAAGAACATCTATCTTAGAATCAAAATCTTCGTCCTTAGTACGCCTACTCATAAAGTGCCTTTAAGAAGATTTCATCAAGAGGTTCCTTTCAGGAATCCCTTGCGTTGCAGCCAATCGACCTGAGGTCCGGTGTATCTCCAGACTACGTCAGCCTTATCATTCTCGATCTCCCAGGGAATTACGATAACCACATCGCCCTGTCTGATCCAGATCCTCTTTTTCATCTTGCCAGGTATGCGTCCCATCCTGGTAACGCCGTCGATGCACCTAACCTTTATGCGATTGGCTCCAAGCAAACTTTCCACATGACCAAATATCTCTCGATCCTGTTTGCGGGGGAGACGAACTCTAGTTATTACTGCTCCTTCATCTTCCCTGTTACTGCCTCTGTTATACAGCTTATCACCTCAAATAATAATTACGGACCTAAGACACAATGAATCCTCGAAGCTGCCTGCCCCGAGTAGCCAAAGGATATCTCTTTGCCCTTGCGCTAAAAACTACGCTTAAATAGTTAAAGCTTGTGTAGGCCAAAATTCAAATGGGCCCGA
>DAONES010000145.1:0-4538 GCA_035403205.1 Methanothrix sp.
CCGTAGATCCACTGGCCGCGGCTCGATCCATGCTTGATCCAGCCTGCCTTTTGCATCTCCTCTGTGGGATCCAGGGTGAACTTGGGCGGACGGTCAGGGCTCTCCCAGAGAAGCTCCCAGTGCTCGGTCTTGCCTCCATAGCCGCTCTGCAGCTTCTCCTCCAGAAGGCTGATTATCCTGTCAGGGATGCGGTTTTCCATCTCAGACTGGCCGAGAGTTCCCTCCGGCCCTACATCCAGGGATAGCAGCAGCCAGCCGTCTTCAAATTTAATCTCTCGAACATAGGGTATCTTATGATCGATGGCCCTCTGCGATTCAACTGCGATCTCGAATTTGCTTGTTTCCATGCCGCGCACGCCGATGCGAAATCCTTTTCCTAAAATCTCAGACAGCGGCCTGCGCAGCCTGAGCAGCGCATCATGGGCCCGCACATACCGGTCACTATCGATGACCAGATCGATCCTGCTGCCGTCCAGCTTCCAGGCGGAAATCCTGGCACCCTGACCCTCAGGCGCTCCTTTCTGCAGTATTGGACCGGCATTTTTAAAGAAGTCCGAAATGGCCGCCCCGGCCTTATCAGCGTCCGCGCTCAGCCGGAAGCTGGCCTCCAAATGAAATTTCATCTATCCTCCGCGCAAGATTGTGTCTCTTCCGCTATTTTAATGTTCATCAATAAATCGTCAACTGTGGAGAGCAGTGTGCCTATCTTCTCCGCAGAAAATTGCAGACGAAAGCAGTCGACGTCTATCTGCAGGCTCATGTTTGGCAGGTTGTCCGGCCTCACTGCCTCGGCCACAGTCTCCGCTTGTATTCCCCAAAAAGTCAGACTTGTTCTTATCACTGCGCATCCTCTGCCGCAGGGATATCCTCTCCAGGCTTATGAAGTTGCTCTCCCACAATTCCATCGAGGATGGCCAGGAACCGGTCCTCGGTGCCCGGCGGGATGGAAGCGCCACTGGCGATGGTATGCCCGCCGCCAGCTCCCCCTACAGCTCCCGCAGCTTCCCTAAGGGCAACTGACAGGTCGAGGCCGCGAGAGATGAGCGGCTTTGTCCCGCGGGCGGAGATCTTGATAATCTCATCCTTATGATTGAGAGTTATGAGCGGCATATCGGTATATAGGTACCTGATACCCAGTCCCGAGACAATTGCGCCCGCTTCCTGATTTACCATCTTGAGGTAGCGGATGTTCTTCAGCATACGATTCTGCTCTCGCAGCATTCCGATCTCCCTTCGGATGTAACCTTTGTATTCCCCGGCAAGGCTTCTTGCCTGGGCGAGTGCTGCCGTGTCGCGCAGGCAGAGGGTGAGGCCTAATCCGGGAACGTCTCTGTTGCCGCAGGCGTTTAGCAGCTCCACCATCTCCAGGGAATTTTCCACCACCTCGTTCTTGAGGCGGATGGCCTCTCCTATGATTGAGTCTGCGGCAAAGCTACCCTGCATGAGCAGCTTCAAGGTGACCGCCGTGCATAGCCTGGCCAGGTCCTCTCTTGCCAGGCTCTCTAAATTGCCTTTGATCTTTAAATCGTCCAAAAACCGATGGGTCTTTTCCGCGTCTCCGGTAAAGTCGAGGAGCGGCTCAATGCAACTGGCAAAGACCTCTTCGACCGGACCGTCCTGCGACATCTTCAGGCCGGCTCTCAGCTGTACAGCCCCGGAGGCAATTGCTTCTTCCAGAATGGCTTTGTTTGCGCCGACCATGCCCTGCCGGTCGCCCATAGCGCCCACCAGTGCCAGGCCGCAGAGATCGGTGTTCTCGCCCATATGGCGGGCCACAGAATAGACCGTTCCCGAGGCTGACAGCTCAAAGGCCCCATCTATGCCGAACAGGTGGGGGTTGAGATGCATGCAATCCAGTTTGCCCACTGGTCGGTGATGGTCCAGGACAAAACAATCTTCTTTTATGCTGGATATCAATTCCGGCTTGCCGCTGCCCATATCGCAGAATACCACCGGCCCATCAAGCCCGACGAGCACGGACTCATCGAGTCGGTTCACAAGGCTTGCCTGGAAAGGTATTCCTGCGCGCAGGAGGGCATTGCAGATCAGACCTGCGGAGGTGATCCCGTCTGCGTCGTTATGCGAGATCACCCGCATGCTGTCACATTGCAGTATCGATCTGGCAATTGTCTCGGCGGCTTTGTCCAGCCGTTTCATGAGATGAGAATCTCAGCCGACTCTGGCGAGTAGGTCCAATCCGGAGCCAATCTTCCGGAATCGTGATAATATTTTACCAGTCTGCGGACCTTGCTCTCTGTAAGGTTCAGGGATCTCTTATTGTGAATATCCTTCTTGTTGGCCTTGACATGTTTGCGTACATGAAGTGCCTTTCTCATCAGGTTGGTGAGGTCCTCAGGAATATCCGGCAGGGCGTTCTTCTCCTTTAAAAAGGCGGTTATATTCTTGCCTAAAAGCAGCTTGGTGCTGGGCACTCCATATTGATCTCTCAGAGTCAGGCCGATGCGGCTTGCAGGCAGTCCGCTCTCGTGCAGCTTCATGATAGTCTTTTCCAGCTCCTCTTTGGAGACATCAGACCATGCCGGTACCTTTGGGTTCGCGGGTGGTCTGGATCGGGAGGAGCCCTTTTTTCTGCTATGAACTTTAGCCATCTTAATAGTCCTCATTAAATTTCATAAAGGCGAAGGTGTAGATGCTCACTCTTAGCTGGGATAAAAAACTTGCGCCGCCCGGCGGGCAGCAGATTATAGGCAACTGATTTATAGGCATTGGGATTTTCTAGGCTACTGTCATGTTTCCTGAGTACATAAACCAGCTGTTTTACCTCGTAGGAGAAGCCGTGGTACTATTAGCCGTATTGGTCTTGATTTTGTCCATAATAGTATCCATGCTCGTTCTCTATTCCTTCAAGACAGGCAATTTCTTCGCTGCCCGGTACATGCTTTTAGGTATTATTCTCCTTGAGAATGTGATTACGTCCCTCTTCTGGATCTTTCGGGCCGAGGATTGCATTGTGGATGACGTGGGTGTGCGGCTTCGCAATTATATCAATAATAAGAAGTTCCTGAAGGTGCCATACTCCATGCGGTTCATCTTCATGCCCCAATGCGTTCGCAGCACTGAGTGTCCTGCCAAGCTCAGCCCGGAGGGCATAAAGTGCGTGAACTGCGGGCGCTGTGGCGTCGGCGAGGCCAAAAAGTATGCAGAGGGTCTTGGGTATCATTTCTTCATAGTTCCCGGATCAAGTTTCAATAAGAGGATAATCAAGAAATATCGGCCGCGAGCAATTGTTGGCGTCGGATGCCATATGGAGATAAAAGAGGGTCTTGATCTCTGCCATAGCTATGGCATACCAGCGCGTGGGGTGCTACTCTTAAAGGCGGGCTGCGTGGCCACGACACTGGACTGGGAGCAGTTTCACGAGACCATAACTGAGATAGAATAGATCCGCGCTGCAAGTCGCTGCCAGAAGATGGTGCCGCAGGCAATTGATCCAATGACTAATAAAAAAAACCAAAAAAATGTACTAAGTGCTGCTATTTATTCCATGCTGATGGCTTCGGATGGGCAAGCCTCAATGCATGTCTTGCACTCAGTGCACTTTTCCTTGTTTACTACTGCTATTTCTTCGTCGTCCAGGGCGATTGCCTCTTCCGGGCACTCTTCGACGCAAGTTCCACAGCTTACGCATTCTTCTCTGTTAACAACTGCGGGCATTATTAGACTCCTCCAATTTGCCTTACTAGGGCAAATCCACTGTTAGTGTATCTGATATATACCTTTCGTTAGGCCGATTTTGACTATGCAAGCTCGTTGTATCTCTTTCGGTCCTTCAGCTCCTGGCGTTTGGCGCTGTTCCATCCGCTGACCGCCTGGAGATAGCCGGTAATTCTGCTTATGTGGTCCACGTCGTCTGATCCGCAATTCGGGCACTGCTCTTTCAGCCCGCCGGAAACCTGAGAGCAGCCCAGGCATACTGTCATGTCTCTGCTGAATGTAAAGTAGCCGATCTGGGTTTCTCTGGACAGGCGCATGCCAAAGTCCATCAGGCCCCGGGGGTCCGGGGTTGCTTCGCCCATGAATATATGGAATATATTGCCTCCATCGACAATGGGGAAGAAGACGTGTTCGTGTTTTGCCCTTTCGAATATGGTCACGTCGGCGCCGGGCGGCAGGTGAGTGCCGTTGGTGTAGTAGACCGGCAGATCGCGCGTCTTTTGCACGTTCTTTTTTACCGCAGACAGGTCGCCCTTGACCACAGTTTCAGCATAATCCCGGTACTCCTCATGGATGAGGTCGGAAACCGCGAAACGCTGGGCGGTGGTCTCGGCAGGCGTGCGCGCCAGGGCAATGGTCATGCCGTGCTGCGCAGATAGTTTCTTGGCGTAGATCTCCATCTCGGTCATGGCCCGCACGGCCAGCTTCCAGGCCTCCTTTGCTTCATGCATCTGTTTTCCGGTATGGAACTGCACCATCTCGTTGACGCCCACCACGCCGATGGTATAGACCAGACCCTCCAGGTCAACGGCGAGGCTGCCTTTCTCGCCCGTACGCGGGTCGCGCGGCTGCTGGGTGGCGAA
>DAONES010000146.1:0-4523 GCA_035403205.1 Methanothrix sp.
CAAATTATTGTCAAATGGGACTCCAAAGTCATACATGAAAGCCAATGCTTCTCTCTGCACTGGTTTAAAAGGAGGCCGATTGATGGCGTTACTGAAGTATCCAGCGCGGATTTGGACGAAGCCGGAGCCTTCGGTGACTGGCCCGAGGATTTCGGAGATGTAGTGCTGAGAGAGCAGAGCCGCTACATGGATGCTGCAGAAAAGCGTTTGAGGCGCAAATGAGCCTCAAAGATTCAAAGAAACTGGTTATCGATGCTGATGTTGCCCGTGCAGCCGGTGGAAGGGATGCCGTCTACCCGAAACCTAAACATTGCAGAGACTTCCTGGATGCTGTTAGGGTGATATGCCATCGAGTAGTTATGACCGATGAAATCAAGAAAGAGGGGAATGATCATCAATCCAATTTCACAAGAACATGGCTTTATAAAATGTATGGAGCGAGGAAAGTCGAGTTCATAGATGACGCATTAAATCCAGTTCTTCGCGGCAAAATAATGAGTTCTGCCCATTCGAAGAAGGATTGCGAGGCAATGATAAAAGATACTCATCTATTGGATGCTGCTCTGATTGCGGATAATTCTATCATATCCATGGACGAAACTGTTCATGATCTATTCAAAGATGCTTCATCAAAGGTAGGCGAAATAAGGGCCATTCTCTGGACCAATCCAGATAGAGATTATGACGAAAAATTAAGATGGCTCGAAGAAGGAGCTGAACCAAAAGAGGAGTGGAAGCTTTGCTGGCACGATGCCATCGATAAATGAAAATCAGAACTGGAAAAAGTTCTAAATCAGCGGCTCCGGCTGCTTTCCCTCCGGCGCGAGTGGCAGGCCCGCCCGGTGAATGGCCAGCGGCCCGGGAAAGTGCAGAGCCCGGTTGAGGAGCAAGCGCTTTCCATCAAGAGTCATTGCAAAAACCGGAATGGAGACGCCCATCTGCATGCAGGACCTGATGCCAGCGATCTGCCGCACCTGCTTTGAGGCGCAGGACCAGATCAGGTCGCAATTTTCCGCCAGGACGATGGCCTGCTCTTCGCTTATCCCAGTGGTGTGGACCGCCAGCAGGAGCGGCCTTGTCCCCTGCTCTTCCCCTAGCTTTCTGATGGCAGCAGCATCCTCTGGATTCGTTCCTGCCACAGTCACGGCGATTCGCCTGAAGCCCGCCGAGACTGCCGTTTTAAACCCTTCAGCCTGATCGACCCTGGCCTTCCGGTCAAGGAGAATGCAGCCCCTCTCTTCCAGCCCATCCTGGACCCTGGCAATGGGGTCGGTCTTGATCAGTCCGGTCATGTGAGCCCCGATGGCCTGAAGAACCTCCAGCCCGCTCGCCACCACCGTCCCTGCACCCTCGCAGACCACAACTGCGCTGTCCACCAGGCCCTCGCCCAAGGCATCGCTCAGAATCTCTGATGCGCCGAAGCTGACTGGCATATCCAGAAGCTCTAAAACCCGATTGGGGCCGTACATCCCCAGCTCTTTCATGTGGCCCTGCAATACCTCCTGCACGCTCTCTCGGCTCTCCCTGACAATGCCATAGAGATCGCGACGCAGCGGGCAGCAGAGGATGCCGGGATCGGTCAGAACCTCAACCTTGCCATCCTTGATCCGGACGCGGGCCTTGGCCATCTCCAGAAGATGCTCGGACATTTTCGCCGCCTTCCGCTACCTTGCAATCCTGGTATTGGTCGATTTGCATCTCGGGCAGGGCAGCTTGTAGCCGAAGCCCCTGAAAAGCATCTTGCAGTCCTGGCATCGGTAATTTTTAGCAAAGACCTCTTCCATGCTGCCCAAATCTACTCCACAACCGCAGGTGGCGCACATAACAATGAATGTTGCTTTTTGATCGTAAATAAGTTATCCCGATGATATTCATTTTATAGGCACCTAAAATCTGCAGATAATCTCTTGAAATAACGAAAAATATAAATTCTAAAATACCCAATTAATTAAGCAATGGGATCCTACGGACCATAGCAATCAGTTTCGGTGGTTGTTCCGGAATCAACTATTGAGATTTGTATTGAGCAACGGGATCGATGTATGCAAGAATTTGCAGAGAAACAGGGAAAAATGAGCATTGCCCAACCAATAGCTCACGCTAGATTATCAAGCTTGCTCAGGCAAAATTTTGTGCAGGCAAATCGAGCGTCGGAAGATCTCAATATTGCTCCGACAATCACAGCACCGACTCATCTCGGGCACAATTTTAAACGGCTCCGGGTGTACCCCGGGGCCAATCCAGGCGATGCGCACCAGATTGCTCAGCATGGCCTCCTCGGAACTGCAGTCTCCCTGCCCCACATCGATCAAATCCAGCGATCTTTCGGTTCACAATATGATCTGAGCCGAGTGAAGGCCTACATTGGCGGTAATGCTACAACAGCCGCCCGGCATTTAGGCGCTGAAGCTTATGCTATCGGCGAGCGTATAGGCTTTGGCTCTCTTCCCAGTCTGCACATTGCAGCGCATGAGGCAACCCATGTCATCCAGCAGCGTATGGGCCTGCATCTTGCCAATGGAATGGGCCTAGCAGGCGATAAATATGAGCAGCACGCCGATCAGGTTGCCAATGATGTCATTGCCGGTCGATCCGCAGAAAGAAGCCTCGCCAGGCTTGCTAAAGCAGGAAATTCTCCGAATGACAACAGCCCTTATCTGCAGCGGCAAACCTCCTCACCACCCGATGTGAAAATGACCTTTGAGCAGTACCTCGCCGAGGGCGCAAATTTTTTCGCAAGCCATAAAGGACATGGGCTAGGCTTTGGCCTAGGCAACTATGACCAGAATAACTGGATGCAACCCTCCAATGCCCAAGGCAGCATGAATATCATCCGTGCTAAAGTACTTCCCTGGGATGCTATTAATAAACTGGTAGAAGATGTGAAGAACGATCGCCAGATAACAGGTCCTCAGGGAAATCCAACATATTGGTCAGTTGATTGTCTTGAATTCACTCAATTGCTGCGCATTTACGCCTACTGGAAGTCTTTGACCAAGGACGAGTTCAATAGTCGGTTTTCTCCTCTGGAGCTTGGAGCATCTGCAAGCACGAATCTCGGATTTCAACACGGCACTTTTTTTGAGGCGAGTCGTCCGGGACAGGCCCCTCAATTAGTATTCTCAACTCCGATTGGTGGAGGCCTAATTTCACCCCAAAGCCAGGGAGCATTTCATAAGACCTGGGATGATCTGCTTCGCGTCGCTCCCATCGGCACGCATATCGAATGGTCCAATATGAATTTGCGAAATAAATGCAAATCGGGAGCTTCAGCGGGAGTAAATTGCAGCTGGGAAAATGAACACACGACAAAGGTTGGACAGGATCAATATGCGGCATGGGACCTTGGGGTTGTCCCTGCCGCAAGAATAAAGGAAGAAATAGCTGCCGCTTCTTTTGGAGGCGACAAGAGGCGAGTTAACGCAGCATTTATCAATGCCAATATTTTCATTTCGTTACTCGAATTTCCGGAGCAGCTAAGCTCGCTTACGATTTATCATTTGATCAGCCCGGTGGATTTTTGGGGTGTTTGGCAACAAGCACCAATACCCCTTCCATAGCCCTGAACTTGTAGAAAGACGCACGCTTCGCAATCAACCTGCAAATTTTCTGTTCCTTTCAAGAAGACATCTTCAATGCATGAAGAGGTATGTGAATGACACAGGAAAAACCCAAGAGCAAGGACAATAGCAATAGCAAAAAGAGACTGACTCCGCTCCAATTTCATGTGACCCGGCAATGCGGAACCGAGCCGCCATTCCATAACGAGTTCTGGAACAATAAAAGGGCGGGCATCTATGTGGATCTAATATCAGGCGAGCCGCTGTTCAGCTCGCGGGACAAATTCGATTCCGGGACCGGCTGGCCAAGCTTCGTCGGTCCTTTGAATGAACGAAATATCGTGACGAAAACTGATAGCAGCTACGGCATGAACCGGGTGGAGGTGCGCAGCAGGCATGGCGCCTCTCATCTCGGTCACGTATTCGATGACGGGCCTGCTCCCACCGGCCAGCGCTACTGCATTAACTCTGCGTCTTTGCGGTTTATCCCAGCCGAGGATCTGGAAAAAGAGGGATACGGCGAATATTCAAATCTATTTCAAGGGCCTGATTCCGCCGAGAAGGCCGGGCTGGACCCTCAGAATGCCGCCATTCAGATTGCTACCTTTGCCGCAGGCTGCTTCTGGGGAGTAGAGTCCATCTTCCATAGCATCAAAGGAGTGATAGAGACGACCGCGGGCTATACCGGCGGGTCCTATCCCAATCCCACCTACCGCGATGTTTGCACTGGAGAGACTGGCCACGCCGAGGCAGTTCAGATCAGGTTTGATCCCAAGGTAGTATCCTACAAGGATCTGCTCTCTCTCTTCTGGAGGATGCACGATCCAACCACGCCTAACCGCCAGGGCCCGGATGTGGGGATGCAATACCGCTCCGCCATCTTCTACCATAGCGAAGAGCAGAGGATAGAGGCAGAGCGGTCCAGAGAGGAGTTTGACCGCTCCGGCGTCTTCAAAGAAAAAT
>DAONES010000147.1:0-4258 GCA_035403205.1 Methanothrix sp.
CCATCGGATAGGTCGCGGAAAGCTCCGGGTTCATGGTGGCAAAATAGCATGTATCACCTGGCTGGCAGACCTGCCCGGCATAATTTATCTTCCTCTTTTGCAGGATCTCCAGGAAAAGGTTCTGCTTGCCGCTGGGAAAGCGATTGATCTCATTGATGAGCTTCCAGTTCGACTGTGCCCACTTTGTCCAGAGCACCTGCGTGGGGCCAGCCGCAGCAGAAGCAGCAGTCCACTGCCTGGGATCAAGAAAACCGACGATCTTCTCCTCAGTCTGCTCCGGGTGGCCGGTTACCATCAGATCTTCAGCTTCATCCAGGTCCATCGAAAGGAAGGATGAAGCGAGCAAATTAACCAGAGTGGTCTTGTTAGCGCCTATGCCGCCATAAAGCAGCACACATCGGCCCCGCAGGCAGGCATTGGCCAGGGAGAAATAGAGCATTGCATTGACCTTTTGCATGCCGATGGCAAGATCCTTTCTGCCTACATGTAGCCGTAGCTCCTCTAGAGCGGATACGAGGAGCTGTATCTTTTTGCGGGGATCTGGCATGGAAAGTGGGCTATCTTGCCGGCGATATTTAAAATAATGGGAGGGGCAAAAGTCGATTCCTTGGGAGGGATTGGGTTCATTCGACCTTTGCTTGATCTCCCTACGACATTAGACGAATATAAGATTGTCGGTCCGAAAGGCAGGTATCGCATACTGCGATTTGATGGAGGGCGCGCGAAAGAATCGCTCGGGGCTGCAAAAAGCACTGGCCAGTAAGCCACACTCTATCTGCTGTCCCCCCGGCCCTGCCCTCAACCGGGCAAAAGGGTCATTACATTTGCCGCAGAAAGAAACCTACCATGATCTATACGATAACCCTCAATCCGGCCCTTGACCGTACCATCTGGATCAAGAAAGTACGTGACGACGTATCCAATCGAATCATAGAAGAGAGGAGTTTTGCAGGTGGCAAGAGCGTTGATGTCTCCAAGGTCCTCAAGAACCTGGGCGTGGACAACATAGCTCTGGGATTTGTGGGCGGCTTTGCAGGCCGGGAGCTGGAGGGCAGGCTTCTAAACGATGGCATTCAGACCGATTTTATTCATGTCTCCGGCGAGACGCGCACCAATATCATCATTCACGAGAAGGACACGGGAAAGCAATTGGCCTTCAATGCCAGAGGTCCAGAGGTCAGGCCGTCCGAGCTCATGGAGTTTGTCGAAAGGCTGGAGAGGCTGCCTTGCAGCGATCTGGTGACCATAGGCGGCAGCCTTCCTCAGGGCGTCACTCCCGAGATCTACAGAAAGATCATAATGCTGGTCAAGAGGTGCCAGTCGACTGTGGTGCTGGATGTAGACGGCGCAGCTCTGCGAGCAGGAATTCAGGCCCGGCCAGATGTGATCAAGCCCAACATTCATGAATTGTCCGAGCTGGTTGGCCGGGAGCTGGAGGGACTGGATGAGATCCGTGCCGCTGCCAGAGAGATCAACCAGCAGGGTGTGAGAATAGTGCTCGTCTCCATGGGCGGAAGGGGCATCCTGCTGGTCTCGCAGGGCAATGAGCTTCTGGCAGTGCCTCCAAATGTTGATGTGCAGAGCACCATTGGCGCGGGAGACTCGTCAGTTGCCGGTTTTGTGAGCGGCCTGGTGCAAGGCAGGAGCCTCGATGAGTGCCTGGTCTATGCCGCAGCGGCAGGGACGGCTACCACTCTGTACCAGGGAACAGCTCTCGCCCAGAAGGAGGACTTCGAGAGGCTTGTGCCGCAGGTCAAGCTCACAGTATTAACCGGAACAACTGAGGGACCCTCGGAAAAGGCGTAAGCGGTCAAGAAAGAAAAATTGCGAAAACAGATTAAAAAGGTTGATTGAGTAAAACGGAATAGAAATGGCAAAACTGGTCTTGCTGCGTCACGGACAGAGCCACTACAACCTGGAAGGCAGGTTCACAGGCTGGATGGATATCGATCTGTCCGAGAGGGGCAGAGCGGAAGCCGGGGAAGCTGGCTGGCTGATGAAGAGTTCCGGCCTCACCTTTGATATCGCCTTTACCTCCGTTTTGAAGCGGGCGGTGAGAACCCTCTGGATTGTGCTTGATGAGATGGACCTGATGTGGATTCCTGCTCTCCCCTGCTGGCGGCTCAATGAGCGATTTTATGGAGACCTTCAGGGCAGGAGCAAGAAGGAGGCTATAGAGCGGTACGGCAAAAAGCAGGTGGCTCGCTGGAGAAGGGGCTTTTCCGAGAGGCCCCCGGCAGTGGAGACTAGCGACAAGCGCTATCCAGGCCAGGATCCACGTTACCGGGATGTGCCTCTTAGCCTGCTGCCCAGGACTGAATCCCTGCAGGACACTCAGGATAGGGTGCTGCCCTTCTGGCAGGCTCTGATCGGGCCTGAGCTGGAGAAGGGCAAGAACGTCCTGGTGGTCTCGCACGGCAACATCATTCGCGCACTGGCCAAGCATCTGGAGAACATCTCCGACGAGGATATCGAAAAGGTGGAGATCGCCACCGCTCAGCCGTTGGTCTACGAGCTGGATGACCAGATGCGTCTCGTTGGCCGCAGCTATCTGGGAAGCGCATCTGTCGCCGGAAAAAAATGTGAAGGTGAATGAAAGGTGAATGAAAATGGCTTATTCGGTACAGATCATATCCATAGAGCAGAAGGATGAGCTGGTTGAGAAATATCAGGGCCAGGTGCTCTACGAGATCAAGTCTGAGATCTACGGCTGCTGCATCAAGCTTCTCACCGGCAGCCTTTCCGTCAAGAACGCCTGGGAGGAGAGCTTCTATTTTGCCTCCCAGAACATTCGCTCCCACGGCAGGCTCTATGTTCTGCAGGACAAGACGGTCGGGGACAACCGGGTTTTGTACGATCCCCATTCCAAGAGCTGCTTTCTCTTTAACATCGACTACTACGGATGGATTAAGTCCCTGGCCCTCTCCCTGGCTGGTGACATTCTGGAGGACGACCATGGCATCTACTCGGTTCACGGAGCCTGCCTGGACATGCGGGGCCGGGGGGTCTGCATTCTTGGCGGATCGGGAGCAGGAAAGACAACTCACACTTACGGCCTTCTCCGCCAGCCCAGGGCGCGGGTCGTATCAGATGACTGGTTCTTCGCCCGGATCTTTGGAGAGGATATTCTGGCTTACGGATCGGAGAAGAACTTCTACATACGGGCAGACCTCGCCGACATCTGGAAGGAGTTTTCCGGGCTGGTGGACAAAGCGGTCCTCGACGAGAAGGGACGGGCAGTGGTGGACCTGCGCTGGGTGATAGGCAAAGGCCGCATCCTGCCGCTCACAACCCTGGAAAATGTGATCCTTCTCAAGCGTGATCCCGAGCAGGAGGAGATCGTCCGGGAGCTTGAAGCGGCTGAGGCGCTGGCCATACTGGAGAAAAACGGCTACTACAATCCGCACCTGCTGGTGAAGAGCGACTTCAAGATAAGGCTGCGCAGCCGGTTCTTCCGGGCGCTCCTCGAAAGGGCGGGAGTGGTCGAGATCAATACCCGGGGAACGCCTGAGGAGAGCCAGAGGGCGATATTGGATATGCTGAAAAGCAGGTAGGCGGGCGAAACTTCATCTCTTCAGCCGGGGCCTGATCACATCTTTTTCCTCTGGCATGAAGACCGATTCTTCGCCGGAGCGAAGATACTTCAGCCCCCTGAATACGACCGCAGGAGTGCCGTCTCCTGCTTCGCCCATTAGCATATTGGCCATGGCGGCAATCTCGTCCACAATTGCCTCGAGCGTAATCTCCAGGACCTTGCCGTGCAGGTCGCGCATGCCGCGCCAGTCGCGCAGAGCGGCGATTCCCGCCCAGCCGATGGCCACGCCCGCTACCCCAGAGCGAAACGGCCGGCCACAGGTATCGGTTATGATCACGGCGCAGTCCTTTTCAAGTCGGGCGCGCACCCACTCTGCGCTTTCCACCGGGTCTTCGGGCAGCAGCAATATGCGGTCCGATCCCACATTGGACTGATCTATTCCGGCATTGACTCCCACATGGCCGAATCGGGTCCGCACCAGCAGAAAAGGCTCGTCGAGCAGCACATCCGCAGATTCATCAAGAACCGCCTGCACAAACCTGGGGTCTTTGCCGGTGCTCCGGGCAACGGCCTCCGCCCGGTCGCAGGGATGATAGTCCTCCAGATTCCGAAAGCGTCCTTCCGACTTGGCCACAATGGTGCTGGCAAGACAGAGCACATCTCCATCTTGAAAATCAAAAAGAGATTTGACAAGGGAAGCGATATCATCGCCTTGCTTGATGA
>DAONES010000148.1:0-2276 GCA_035403205.1 Methanothrix sp.
ACCTTGGTTACTACGTAGTTGACTGTGGTCTCCTGTGATATCACATTGGAGAGCACCTTTTCTTTGTAGTCCTTGCCGTATGAGGAATCGTTGCCCAATTTGTCTATGATCTGGAGAGCATAGTCGCCCACCGGGACATCCTTCGTTCCCATGACGATTTTGATGCCGGGTTTGGCCAGATCGGATAGGTTGCTGATCCTGGCCGGGTTGTCCTTAGGGACGATGAGCGAGATCTTGTTCTTTGCGAAGATCGCTATGCTGCTGTTGTTCATCATCCCCTTGCTCTTCAGAGCATTCATCTGCTTCTTGTTGGCGGAAGCGAAGACATCTGCAGGGGCTCCATTCTCTATCTGGGTGCGGAGAGCTTGCGAGCCATCAAAATTAAATGTTGCATGGATGCCAGTTTCGTTTTCATAAATCCCGCCTATCTCGCCAAAAGCGCCGGTAAGCGAGGCAGCGGTAAATACGGTGATCTCTTTGGGCTCAGATGCCAGTGCAGCAGAGCAGGCCAGAATGAGAACTGCGACAGCTGTCGGCAGTGCATATTTATTCATCATTTTCAATTTCTCCTGAATTGGTGCATTTGAGGATTTCGTAAACAACATAGATTGCTTTTATCTTAAAAGTGAGTTAATCTGCAAAACCTATTAAACTTTGCGCTGGGAAAAACATTAATTGGCTGCCAGTGTCTTCGTGACCGTCCCCTCAGCGGTTCCAGTCCACGCTTCTCCGCTGGTTGAAAATCCCCGGTACTCCCCGGATGCTGAGCTGCCGCTCAGATTGAGGCCGAGCCGGTAAAGGTTCACGACTCCGGAGGATATTACATCCAGATAGAGCTTATCCGCAGAGATCAGGCCTGAAGCTAGAACCTTCAGGGTATCGCCGCCATCGTTCATGTTTCCCGAGCCAAGAAGGGTGCTACCGGATTGGTAGAGCCTGACCGCCACGAATCGGTTCTTGTTGTCCTTGAGCCGAAAAGACCAGTTTCCTGCCAGGCTAGGGGTAGGAGCGCCTGATGCAGAGTCCAATGCAGGGCCTGCTGCAGAAGCTGATGCTGGCGAGACGATCTGCTCAGGCGAAGAGGCTGCTTTTTCCTGGCCCGAGTTTACGGCGCTTTCCGCCTGATTGGAGGGCGTCTCTCCGGTGTTTGCTGAACTGCGCGCCTCCTGAGGATTGGCTCCGCTTCCGGTTAGCTTGCCCGGCATGGTGAAATTTATGCCAGTCTCCTCGCTCCACAGCTTCCTTGAGACCTGGGGATTTTCCGGCATGCCATTACTAAAGACATATGTGCCTCTGCTGGCATCGATGAGCTGGTCAGCGTTCAGTCCCTCCCCGCCATCTATTATGGCCTGGGAATCAATGGCAAAGAATATGGATGCCACTGAGATCACAAGAGCTAAGGCTGCTGGCAGTTCGTATCTACTGGATTTCATAACCGCTGATCTTCTTTGCTCTCTGAGGTCTTAAGGATTATGTTAAGTCCGGCTGGTTGATCATCAGCTTCACATATTCGGTGAGAATTGGAATATCCCTCGCAACAACCGGTTTCCAGTCTTCGTCAACTATCGGCTCCCAGGCCTCTCCCTTCTTGGCCCATTGAGCGATCTCCTCCACGCTGCATAGCCCTGAGCAGATCCCATCCGACTTATTCTCATAAAATCCAAAGAACTTCCGGCTGATGGAGCCGTACTCCGCCAGATACCAGTGCATATTTTTCTTATTAAAAAGGTGCAGGTAGATGACCTCTGCACCAATCTGGCAGTGATCATAAGTTAGTGCTGGCAGTTTAGCCAGGTCGCTTGCCTTAAGGTCACTGAACTTTCTGCTCATTATGCTTTCCTCGCCCCAAAAACCTTCTTTAACAGGCCGCCTGCCTTCTTTTCCCTGGGCCTGCCGCTGCCGGACTTGGACCCTGCGGGCGATGCAGGCGGGCTGCCTGATCTCCTGTCTTTGCTCCTGGAATCTCGCGATCCGGAGGCTGCCCCTTTCTCTTTGATCACGATCTGAGTGCTCACTCCGCCGTGTCTGGATTTCCTCGGCCGGACATTTACCGTGATGGGCCTCTCGATCTCATTGCTCACCAGCATGGCCACCCCCGGCGGAAGCCTCTTGATCTCCTCCTCCAGGTCCCCGGTCATTCCCTCCAGGCCTTTGGATAGCGCCTTGAGATCATTAGGATTGGTAACTCTCATGATTATCTGGGTATTGCACTGGGAGATGACGTTTTTATCCACCCGGGCCGGCCTCTGGCTGATGATCATCAGTCCCATGCCGAA
>DAONES010000148.1:2376-4236 GCA_035403205.1 Methanothrix sp.
TTGGGCTCCTTCATGGAGGCGTACTCGCCATGAGGATCTATGATCAGCAGAGCCACCTTTCTTTCCAAAAGCTCCTCGAGGATCACAGCCGCAGTGTAGGATTTTCCTGAGCCGGTCTTGGCAAGAACGCTGCAATGCTTCTGCACCAGGGTATTGGCATCCAGCTCCACCCGGATATCATAGCCCTGCAGCATGCCCACATACATATCTCCCTTGGAAAGGCCAAGTGTTGCCTTGATGAGCTTTTCGTCGGCTATGAACACCGGGTCACCAGGTCGGGCGGGGCTGGTGGGAAGATGCAACTTGCCGTTGCTGGATATTCCGATTACCCTGGCATCGGCGATCATCATCTCTTTAGAATCGTAATTTCGGGCGGCATCATTGAGCTGGCTCACGCTGTAGGCGATGTTCGATCGTTTGATGTCCTCAACCTGGGCCAGGGCCCAGTCTCTTCCATCGGCTTTGGCCTTGATGTATGTGCCCCGGCCAACCTCTTTGTTGATAATGAACTTAAATGCTAATGGATTGGTCTCTCCGACAATTGTTCCGACCGATCCCTTTGCTATGGACATCATGCTCTTAGATCGCCTTCTTGCTACATTCCCTTTTTCAATAGGTATCTGGAAGTATAAAAAGATTGGTCCAAATGCCGTTTGGCCCAGGGCGGAAAATTTAATTTAATATAATCATGCACTGAGCAATATCGCCTCAATTCTCATCATTGGTTGCACGCACCAATTTACTAATCAAACTTACAAATTGAATCATTTTAAAAAAATTGGTACAAATCCCCAATTGCTACTGCCAATAGTAGCTTGGCGACCTTCTCATCGCCTGCCCATAAGCCAATCCCACCAGCAGCCCCACGATATGAGCCATATGAGCAATGTTGTCCGCCGAACTCATTGAGAGGAAATCAATAAGCGCAAATAGAACCACTGCTCCACGAATGCTCATCGGTATGACAAAAAAGAGCAATATGCGAATCTCGGGAGCAATCATCGCCAGGCATCCCAGCACACCGAAGAGAGCTCCGCTCGCACCCACCATGGATCCGCCGGATATCATCATCTGGCCAAGGGCCGCCACAATCCCTGAGAGGATGTAGATCTGCAAGAATTTGCTCTCGCCCACCCGCCTTTCCAGCTCCATGGCGAAGAAGAAGAGAAAGAGCATATTCCAGAAAAGATGATTAAAATCAGCATGCACGAACATATATGTGATGAGCGTCCAGGGCCTTTGCATTAAATATTCCGGATTTAAAGCCAGATAGTTGTACACGAAGCCAGGAAGGATCAGGCTGATCAGGAATACCACGATGCATGCTAATAATATTAGCCCGGAATAGCTCACAGGGAGACCCCTTGGGATATAGCCTCGCCACCCGTTTTCGGCAATCGGCTCGCCCCATTCGTCTCGCCGTCTGAAATCCACTCTACTGATTGACATGTTCCCTATTGGTTTCCTTTTATCATTTAGCAGCGATCATTCCGGCACATACTGGCCGTCTCTCAAGACTATGACATAATCCGCGGAATTTCGCAGGGCTACAGAGAAGCCCGGTTCTGCCCCAAAGATGATCGTCTCCTTGCCATGTTCCATGGCTTTCATGAGCACCGGCTTTAGATCGGCGTCCCGGGTCACAAGTGCGAGGGTGTCGATGACCGGATTATAGATCATATCCACACCCTCCACAGCCATTCTCACGTCCACATCGCTGGTGCAGATCACCGGGTCAAAGCCCTGATTTTCAACCGCCTCGACCAGTTTCTCAGAAGCATATTGATTCAAGAACACCTTTCCCATCTTGATATCGCCATAATCCTTGAGGATGTCCCGGATCTCCTCCAGATCCATCTG
>DAONES010000149.1:0-4231 GCA_035403205.1 Methanothrix sp.
GCTACAAGGTCAAGAAAGGCGACCGGGTGGCCGAAGGCGATGCAGTGGTCGTCATCGAGGCTATGAAGATGGAGCAGAACATTCTTGCCAATAAGAATGGCATCGTAAAAGAGATCTACATCAAAGAGGGGACCACAGTCAATCCTGGCGACGTGCTTATGTCTATCGAATAGAGGTGCATGAAAAGTGACCGTTAAGAGAGAACAGGTGCTAATCGAGGCTCTGCCTTACATTCGTGAGTTCTATGACAGCATCATGGTCTTCAAGATCGGCGGATCCATAATGTCTGATCGCACCGTCCTGGAGGATTTCATCCAGGACGTGGTGCTCCTGCGCTACATCGGAATTCATCCCATCATTGTGCATGGTGGGGGACCCGAGATCTCCCAGGCCATGGAGAAATTCGGCAAGAAGGCCGAGTTCGTGGGAGGCCTGCGAGTCACAGACAAAGAGACTCTGGGAATTGCCCGCATGGTGCTGCTGGGCAACATCAATGCAGAGCTCGTCAACCTCATCGGCAAGCATGGTGGCAAGGGCATTGGCTTATCCGGCCAGGACGGCATGTTCCTCAAGGCCAAAAAGAAGGCTCTGCTCAAGGTGGAGGGAATGGAGCCTGTGGATCTGGGATTTGTTGGGGATGTTGAGAAGGTGGACCCGGAGATTCTCATGATTATGGCAGGCAAAGGCTATATCCCGGTCATCTCTCCAATCGCGGCTGATGATCTGGGCAATAACCTCAATGTCAATGCCGATACCGTGGCAGGGGCAGTGGCGGTGGCCCTGCGGGCCAAGAAGCTATTCTCCATCACCGATGTAGAAGGCGTGCGCATGGACCCTAATGATCCGAAAAGCGTCATCTCCGAGTTTCCTGCGTCCGACTTCGATCGCCTTGTGGCGGAAGGGGTAATCAAGGGAGGCATGATCCCAAAGGTTGAAGCCTGCGTTTCTGTTGTGCGAAGCGGTGTGGAAAAGGCCCACATCATCGACGGCAGAAAGCACCATGCCATACTGCTGGAGCTGCTCACCACTGAAGGCGTGGGCACCATGATTCGCAGAAGCTAAAGAGAAGCTGGGGCGGTGCCGATTCCGGCCGCCCCAAAAAAGCCTAATTTTTTTTAAATTCCGAACATGCCGGTGTCAACCCAATCGGCTTTTATCAGGGACCACCAATCGGTTGCCAGGCCATTCAAGACATAATCGTATGGCAGCCAGCCATAGCCTTTCATTCCCCAGGTTGTGCCCCAGCTGTTCCTGATCAATAAAGCGCCTTTAGTGGACTTCTTGTTGCTGGAGTTGGTGATGACCTTCGCATCATCATATCCGACGGCGTCAATGGCATGACCGCCCAAAACCTTTTCGCCGTTAGCGGGATATGGAATCTCGCCGGATGTAGCTGCCTGGGTGATGGAGCTATAAACGGTGAATCCGAACATTGAAGGCAGTCCTGCGGAGAGGTTCTCCTTGATGGATGTCAATACCTTGGCCTTGGTCGTGCCTGGTGGGTCGTGCCGGTAGTACATCAGGGCCTTGTAGTTTTCCGCAAATGCATATAAAAATGCATTCGGTTCGTCATCGAACTTGCTGATTATGTACTGATAGTACTTTTCAGGCGGAACTCCGAATAGGAGCATGGCTCCGGCAGTAGTTCTGAGATATGCGCCAGTGTCGCCGGTGACGCCCATGAGATTTCTGGTGGCTTTGTAGAGGAATAGGCGGGATGCATTGATATACGAGTTGTTGGCCTTATTTTCGAAATACTCGAGGATGCCTACGCCTGCGTTCGCCGTGCAGGAACCCAGCTGACCCTGGTCCTCAATAGGCGTGCACCAGGCTCTCAAGTCAACTGAAGCTGGTATCGCTTTGGGAAAAGCGATCTTGCTGAGCAGGTCCTTGATTGCCGGTGAATTAACAGTGTAGTCCCTGATGTCTGGCAGCTCGCGCAGCCATCCCATTCCGATAAATCCATCTCTCTCCAGACCGATCTCATCAGCTCTTAATGCGTACATATTGCATTCCTCCAATATCGACGCCGAAAAAAGTTGAGGCGCTAAAATCAAAGTATGTTAATCCTCTGCAACCTATTTAAGTTTTTGCTATTAAGCCGGATCATTTCACCTTGATCGTCCTCTCAGCTATACGGCTCAACGCATTAGAAGCATTGTCTTCCACCTTGACAATGGCAACGTATTCGCCCGGGTCTGCATTTGATCGCAATAACATGAGATCGTAATTAGCTGACGGAGTGCCTGAGAACGCTACCGGCCCGATCATCTCTGAAGCCTGCTCGTCTTGTCTCACAGTTATCTTCGTATTGACAAAGCCAATCTTGCTCTGATCGCTGATTATTGTAATGTTTCTCCGGGCAAACTCCCCGTAATCCATGCCTGGGTTTGTGACATTCAGAATATCCTGGGAGACGTAATGAGGCCGCCCATAAGAGTCAATCAATGCATTGAACTGTCCATCCTCTCCGAAGTAGGCCTGCGCGCTGAAGTTTGCGCTTTCATTCAACTCGACTATGCAGGGAGCAGAGTACGTGAGCAGGCTGCTCAAATTTGGCGGAGCACCCAGGTTGTTGATTGCGTATATTCTGCCCTTATCCAGGCCTTTTGCGGTTATTCTGAACATCTCCCCAGGCCAGGAGATCTCCGCATCGCTCTGGCCGCCGGTCATCTCCACCGCCTGCGCCCATACGATCTCTCCTGTCTTGTTGTCCACAATGTACTCTGTGGCGCTCTTGAGGTTGCCGTCCGGGTCTGTGGCGGTCGCCTTTATCTTTGCGGGATTGTTTTTGCTCGCAGTATCGGAAACGACTTCAATGGAAAGCTTTGGCTCCGGCGAATGTCCGACCGCCTGGATCATCCAATTGGTCTGGTTAAGGCTATTGTTTTGCATGCTCCAGTTCAGTATCCGGTTGGGATTTCTGGAGACCAATACAGTTCTGCCAGATGAAAGGGACTTGTCAACTCCTTGCCATACCCCCGAAAACTCGAAGAAGGCGATCAGGAAGTTGCCGGATACTAGGACATCGGGAAGGTCAACCACTGACCAGCTCAGGTTATCATTGAAGTATGAACTGGCTCTATCGGTGGTCCTGTAAAGAAGTGACAGGTTCTGATCCCAAACCTCGATTACGAACATCTCCGTGGGGGATGGCTTTACCAGCTTTCCCAGGATTGCCACCTGGGATAGGCTCCAATTATCGGTGGGAGCGGTGAAGATTACGCCGTGCCCTCTCTGTCCGTCTATCCAGGCGGCGTCTTCAATGCTGCCGTCATCATAGGCAAGTCTCACCATGCTGGCGCTGCCATAATTTGTCGCCAGCAATAGCACAATTGCCATGATCATGAATGCCTTGATCATAATTTCATTCGCTCCATAAATAATAATCAGGATTTAGTTGTGCCGGCGCGTTTCACCTTCAGTCTCGCCCCGTCCTTAGAAGTGATAACTACCGTCTCGCCCTTCTCCACCGGCCCATCAGCCTCGGCCACCCAGTACTCCCCCTGGAAGAGGACGTAGCCCTGCGGGTCCAGCCTGTCGATCGCCACTGCCTCCTCTCCAGCGATGTGGCCCAGCACCGGCGGGGCAAACCGGGCCTGTGCTACCTTGTAAATAGCAAAGGCCAGGAATGCGCCCAGGATCAGTGATGGCAGGACAATGGTCAGGGCCATGGATTTCTGGTAGCTGCCAGGCACATACCACTGGGGAAAGCTGGTGGGGATGAGAAGGATGCTGCCCACTATCACGCATATCAGCCCGGCCACTGCCAGCACTCCAAAGGAATGGCTGTGCAGCTCTGCCAGGATCAGTCCAAGGCCGATCAGCAACAGAAAAATCGCGCCCGCATTTACGCTGTATCCCATTCCGATCAGGCCCAGAGCGAGGGCGACCACGCCCAGGGCTTCTGATCCTAAGCCAGGGCTTGACAGGCCGAAGACCAGAGCATAAAGTCCTACCAGCATTAGCAGGCCGGCCAGCGTCGGATCGGAGAGAAGCTTTAGGAGAAGCAGGTTTAGCGGCGGCTGATAATGCTGCACCGAAGAGTCCTCGGTGATCAGGGTGGCATTTTTGATATGGCTGCCATTGACCAGGATCGCCAGGGCCTCGGGAGAGGGCGCGATATGCTCGATCACTCCGTAATCTCTCGCCTGCTCGGCATTGAGGTTTAAATTCGAGAGGACAAACTCCCTCGCCGCCGTGGTATTTCGTCCGTGAGCTTTTGCCTTCT
>DAONES010000150.1:0-4137 GCA_035403205.1 Methanothrix sp.
GGATAAGGGCATTGTTCAGGTCGCCAAAGCGCATCAGATCGTGCAGGTGCTTGTTCAGCTTCTGCTGCCTGTTAGCCAGAGTGCCCCGCCCCACGTACTCCGCCCGGAAGTGAGCCGTCACCGAGTCCACGATGATCAGGCGCACAGGGTATTCCGAGTCCTTCGCCTTCTCAGCCATCTCCATGGCTTTCTCTGCCAGGAGGATCTGGTGGTTGGAGTTGAAAGCTCTGGCCACGCTGATGTTCTTCAGGAAATCAGCCGGGTCGCGCTCCAGGCCATCGGGCGAAGCCGGCAGGCCTTTTACCATCTGAGCGATGCGCTCCGGCCGGAAGGTGTTCTCAGTGTCGATGATGATGACCGAGCCATGCAGGCCTCCCATCTCTGTGGGCAGTTGCACATTCACAGCCATCTGATGAGCCACCTGCGTCTTGCCCGATCCGAACTCGCCATAAAGCTCCATGATGGACTGGGTCTCCATCCCCCCGCCAAGGAGTTCATTGAGGTTCTTGCTGCCGGTGTTGATCTTGCCCACCAGTCGCCTTCGCTCCAGTATTCGGTCTCCCGTCTCAAATCCGCCTACATCCGCCGCCTCTCTGGCTCCGGCAATGATCTTGGACGCAGTTGCTTCGCCTACCTCTGCAGCTGCCACAAGCTCTCCCGGAGAGGCAACAGCTATGGCTTCTACTGAGGAAAAGCCAGCCTCGCGCAGCTTTTCCGCGGTGGCCGGTCCCACGCCCGGCAGGTCTTCCAATAATTTTATCGGCATCTTCCCAGTTCCTCAAAGATAGATCGCAGACCTTATTTAACAACCTTATCCGGGCGGGGCGAAAGTAATCCTGGTGCGCCATCCGCAGGATAGCTCCATCTCCTCATTGTATCCGCTCTTGGTCATGGCATCGATGATCTCTGCTCTGTATCCAATGTCAAGTCCAGCCAACAGATCGACGTGTTCACCCCAAAGTGCTACTCTAATGCGACCGGTACTGTCTGATATGTAGATATTGGCGACTCTTCCCACCTTTCCGTCGTCCCTCTGAAACTCGCGCACCTCTCCGAGGCCGGTCACAAATCCGGAGACGCTGGCGACCATGCCCGGCTTCAGCTCTGCGATCGGCGTCATCATCTCTCTGAACTGCACCTTCTCGCTGCTCTTTTTAACGGTGCAAAATGAGCCGGTCTGAACCTCCAGAGATCCATACCTCTCCCGGCATGAGCCGCCCACGACCTCCAGGGTCTCGCCTTTTTCGAGAGGCATGGCCGCCTGGGCATCCCAGAGGGTTAGCCTGATCTTGCCGGTCTCGTCACCCAAAAGGACCGAACGCACCTGCCCGCTGCCGCCATCCTTGCGAATGAACTGCCTGATCTCTCCCGGATCCACGACCGCCCCCTGGAAGTTGATGTCGCTCATGTCGCTCTTGATCTCTGCGATCTTGTAGAGCGCCGTCCTGGGGGAGATGTCCGCCTCGACCTCTTCGATGCTCCCGTTTCTGCCAAGGTTCACCTCGGTGCCTGTGTAGCCCTCTTTGGCCAGACCCCTGATCTTGAGGCACTGATCCACCTTCAGATCGCCAGAGCGAACCAGCTCCGCAGTCTCATCCCAGAGAGAGACCCGCACCGATCCCGTCTCATCGGCCATCGTCAGGTTGGCAACCCTGCCAACCGATCCGTCCGATCTGGGAAACTCCCGGATGGCGGAGACGGCGATCACCTTGCCTGTAAAGATGACGTTTCCAGTCTCAGGCCGGATGCTGCCGATCTTTGTCAGCACCTCGGAAGCTCCCAGGTCGCGAGCCACCAGCATGGCAGCCGTCCGGCTGTCGCAAAGGCCGGCCATGAGGGCCACCTTCTCCTCCACCCGTGCCTGGAAATCCTCAGGTGTTATCTGGTCTGCCACCTGCCGGTAAATCTCCTCAACCTGATCATCCATATCCAATCATCCCTGAGCCTTGTAGCGCTTTTCCAGATACTTCAGGTATGGGGCATTGCAGGATGAGAGGAAAGCGCCGCAGACCTCCGCCGGATCTCCGTCTGCCGTAATTGCTCCGTTCTCAATGAGCATCGCCCGGTGGGAGATCTCCTTGACGAACTCAACATGATGGCTGACCAGGATTATGGTAGTTCCAAGCTCGGCATTGATCTTCTTGATGGCATTGGAAACCTCGCGCATGGTGATGGGATCAATATCCCCGAACGGCTCATCCAAAATCAGAATCTTGGGCCTGGCGGCGAGGATAATGGCCAAAGATGCCCTGACCAGCTCCCCGCCGCTAAGCTGCGCCGGCAGCTTCCACATTGCTTCTCTGTCAAGTGATATTAGATCGAAGATCGGCTCGGCAAACTTGCGGGCCTCGGTCATGGGAAAACGGGGAAAGAGCTCTTTGAAGATGTCCCTGGTTAGTCCCAATGCTTCAAGGGCGGATTTTGCATCCTCCTCAGACATATCCGTCATGGCATAGATGATATCCAGCACCTTGTCGCTTATTCCCATCTCCTCGGCAACGGCCCGGGCCTGGTCGATCACATCGTTACCCTTGATTCCCATTTTATAGGCGATCTGATCGAGAACGGTCTCACCGGCATAGAGGGCAAATTCTTGATACATTATTCCCAGAGACCGGCGGACATCCATCCTCTCCGGGGAGTAGACAACCATATCCACCCATTTGTCCCCATAGCGATAGCAAACGCAGCCTTCGTCCGGCAGCCTTACTCCCTGCATGATCTTGAGGAGCGTGGTCTTCCCGCCGCCGCTGTTGCCGATGATGGATGTGATCTCGTGCTCGTTTATGTCGAAGTTGAGGTTCTCCATCTTGAGGACATTCAGGACCTCTCCCGTGCAGATCTGGCATCCTCTCTTGGACAGTTCCCTGACTTTGATGAGCGGCTTTGCATCGGGCCAGGAGACCAGAGGCTCCATCTTTCCAATCCCGGCCATGAAGCGGTCCAGGATCTCGCCCGGCTTTCCCTCAGCTACGATCTTTCCCTTATCCAGCCAGATCAGCCTGTCAGCCAGATACTCATGAATCTCGGGAAGATGGGAAACTACTATGGTGGTGAGATTCAGTTCTCTGTTCACATTCTTGATGGCGTCCAAGACCTCTTGCTTGGTGGCAGGACACGCCATGGTGGCAGGCTCGTCCAGGAGCAGTATCTTCGGCTTTTTGGCCAGCTGCCTGGCGATAAGCAGCCTCTGCTTCTCGCCTCCGCTGAGGATGGTGGCGAGATGCTGCGCCTTTTCGCCCAGGCCAACCAGACGCAGATAGTGCATGGCCTCCTGGTACAGCTCATCGTAATCTGCGTCCTCGGGAATTGGCAGAGCCTCATAGCCGGTCCTCCTCGCTTTGACCCTTCGCACCACGTTTTTAAGGGCAGTCTCTGTCCAGAGAGCGAAGTCTCTTTGCAGATGAATGGCAGTCATTGCCAGCTGCTGCCTCTTTTCCTCGTCGCATGCATCTGGCGTGAGGATCAGGCTATCCAAGATTATACTGCCGGAATCAAAATCCTCCATGCCCCTCAGGATCTTCATGAGAGTGCTCTTGCCGCCACCGCTCTTTCCCACCAGCCCTAAAATCTCGCCCGGCCTGACGGCAAAGCTGACATCATCAAGAGCCACTACATCTCTGTCCTTCAGTCTGTATCTCTTGGACAGATGTTCTATCTGGAGCAAAACAAAAACCTCCTACCTAACCTTTGTTCCAATTTTCACAGATTCGCGAGGCTGGAGCAGCACGGCATTTCCCTCTGCATCCGCTGCCAGGAGCATGGCTTGCGACTCCACGCCAAAGAGCTTGGTCGGCTTGAGGTTGGTCAGGACCACCACTTGGGTTCCCACCAGATCCTCAGGTGAATAGGCACTGGCAATTCCTGCCACCACCTGACGAACCTCTCCACCAATATCGACCTGAAGCTTGATCAGCTTTTTTGAGCCCTTGATCGGTCCCGCCTCTTTGATCTCGCCGATGCGCAGATCCAGCGACCCAAACTGCTCAAACGAGATCTCAGCCTTCTTTTCTGCGGACTTATCTGCAAGCTTGCCCTTTGATTCTGCCTCTTGCATCCTCTTTTTGAAGATCTCGTCCAGTTCCTTGACGAATTTTTCTTCCATGCGTGTGAACAGGATCTCGGGAGTGCCCAGCA
>DAONES010000151.1:0-4111 GCA_035403205.1 Methanothrix sp.
GATTCACATGGCAGGATTTCGCATACTGATTATCGAAGATGATCCGGAACATGCCGATCTGATTAGAATGGGCTTTAGAAGGCATGATGAATTCTTTCTGGACTTTGCATCCTCCGGAGAAGAAGGCCTGAGGATGATTGCCGCCATTGCGTATGACCTGATTTCCGTGGACCTGGTCCTGCCTGGCATTGGCGGCCTTGATGTTCTGGTGAGGATCAGAAAGCTCGATCAGGATATTCCAGTGGTGATGGTCTCCGGCCACGGCACCACAGAGATGGCTGTCGTCGCCTTCGAGAACCGGGCCACCAAATATGTGGTCAAGAGCCTGGAAAGCTTTAAGAGCCTGCCTTATGTCTTCGAGAACCTGATTTTGGAGGCCAGATTCAAGAGCAACGAGAGAGCAATGCGCGGCCAGATCGAGCGATCGGAGAGAATTCACCGAAATATTGTGGAGAACGCTCTTGCTGGCATCTATATCCTTCAGGACGGCGGCTTTAAGCTTGTTAATCCCAAGTTGGGCGAGATCTTCGGCTGCTCTGCCCAGAGCCTGCTCGGCCTGCCTTTCTGGCAGCTGGTGAAGCCCGACGACATGCATTGTGTAACCATATTGCAGCGCGGCGCTTCATCGGACATACCCGTTTATGAGTCCAAGGTGCTGCGCAAGGACGGCACTTGCCGGTGGATTGAGTTTCGGACGGTCCCCATCGAGTATGAGGGAAAGAGGGCAATGCTCGGAAACCTCCTGGACATTACTGAACGAAAAGAGAGGGAGATTGAAATAACGCAGGCTAACCGGGAGCTTGCCGCCATCGACGGCATAATGCAGACCTGCCTGACGCCCTCAGATGATGCGGACAAAAAGCTCTCCGAGGCGCTGGATTACCTCATCACGGGCCTGGAAGACGCGCAGATCGGAGGGATATTCCTCAGGGAGGCAAGCGGCAGGGGCCTGGTGCTGCGGGCGCTGCACGGATCTGTGGAAGACCTGATCGAATTTATCAGTGGAAGGGAATCGAGCATTCTTCTCGTCGCTCCCCGCGCCCACAGAATCGAACCTGACCAGAATCGCAAATGGATCTCGTCGCCCATTGCATATGCTGGCGAGGCAAAAGGAGCCGTGGTAGTTGCCTGTGCAGAGGTCAGCGGCGCGCAAAGCCTCAGCTTTCTGGAAAAGGCTGCCGGTCGAATAGGATACCTCCTGGAGGCTTGCGACCGGAGCAAGATGGCGCTTGCATCAGAGCAGCCCTTGTCCCGGGCAAAGACCGGATACGCACCAAGCTAGCGAATTCAGCCGAAAAATTCCATGAGCCAGTCCACCTGGCCGGCTGGATGGTGCAGCCTTCCCTCGATTATCTCTATCACCATCTCAGCCACCTGTTGGGGGCTCTTTCCTGTGGTATCAATCTCATCTACCCTGGGGCAGAGCTCTGCCGCTTCTACCAGGATGACATCAAGCGCTTCAGCTTCCAGGTTCTCCTGGATTTTAGAAGCAGAGTAGCCCCGTGCCTCCAGACGGGACCTGAGGTCTGAGGGCGCCAGCCGCAGGACTATGGCCCGGTCTGCGAAGTGATGAGAGAAATGGCCCTCCAGGATTACCGTCTCCTTGCAGCTGTTTAGCTCCGCTAGGCAGGCTGCCAGAGCATCCATGTCCGCTTCCAGGCAGCCACGGTCCGGGTCTTTGCCAAGATTCATGCCCCCCTTCACCAGGCAATTTATATCGATCGCCCGATAGGGCAGGAGGGCGGCAATGGTGGTCTTTCCGGTGCCGGGAGTTCCTGTCAGCGCTATTTTCATATTTCCTGAAAGGCGGAGAGGAAGCGGTCGTTCTCTGAAGGCGTTCCCACGGTAACCCGGACATGATTCTCGCCCGCGCCCCAAAAGGAGCGGCAATCCCGAATGATTATGCCTTTGCTGAGAAATCGTTCTACATATTCTCGGGAGTCCTGACTGGTCTCTAAGTAAAGGAAGTTGGCCTGAGAGGGGTGCGCTCCCGTGGCCTTTTGCAGCCTCTCCCGCTCCGATCGAATCTTTTCTGCAGCGCGGCGCATGAATGGCAGATCTGAGAGGGCGGCAGTCCCGGCGGCAACGGATGCACAGCTGATTGCATAGAAAGGCGGCGCAGCTCTCCGATATTGGTCTGCAATCCACTCCGGGGCTATGGCATAGCCCAGGCGCATTCCTGCCAGGCCAAAGGCCTTGGACAGTGTCCGGCCCACAATCAGGTTGTCGTATTGCTCCACAAGCCGGATGAGACTCTTGTCGGCAAATTCCACATAGGCCTCATCCAGAAACACAATCGCCTCTGTGCTATCCAGCAGAGCGCATACCTCATCCTCGCTGATCACATTGCCGGTTGGGTTGTTTGGCGAGCAGAGAAAGGCCATCTTTGTGCCCGGCGGAATCGATTCGGGTGCCTTGAAATCTGACCCTCGGGGCGAGAGGACGGGCGTAGCACCAGCGGTGACGGTCAGGATCTCGTAGTAGCTGAAGGTCGGAGTGGGAATGAATGTCCGGTCTCCAGTATCCAGGAAGAGGCGGGTCAGGGTGTCCATGACGCCATCCATGCCCGCTCCTATGATTATCATCTCCTCTGGAAAGCCGGTGTAGGCGGCGATACCCGCAATCAGCTCCTCCGGTTCCGGGTACCTTTCAGGCGAGACTGCGGCCATGGCCTCCGCCACCTTGGGGCTGGGGCCGTAGGGATTCTCATTGCTTCCCAGCTTGATTATCGTTTCCGGCTTTAGGCCGTATTTGCGGGAGATCTCCAGAAAGCCCTTGCCTGCCACGTATGGCTTGAGCTTGCTCAGGACGGGCCGCAGAAGCGATCTCCTCCAGGATTCAGAGTGACTGCTCAATGACGCTCACCATTCTGTCGATCTCATCTTTTCCTACAACCAGAGGTGGTACAAAGCGCAGGGTGTGCTCGCCGGTGCTGTTGAGCAGAACCCCTTTCTCCAGAGCCGCTCCCACCAGAGCCTTGCAGTCGGCGTCCAGGTCAACGCCCACCATCAATCCCAGGCCGCGGACCTCCCGGGGCGCAAGCTTAGCCAGCTGGCTCTTCAGGTATGCTCCCATCTCCTCAGATCTCTCCACCAGTTTCTCATCTTTTATAACCTGAATGCTGGCCAGAGCGGCAGCGCAGATGAGCGGGCCGCCTGCAAAGGTCGAGCCGTGGTCGCCCTTCTGGAAGGCTTCGGCGGCTGGGCCGCGGGCTAACATGGCGCCGATGGGCAGGCCCCCAGCCATGGCTTTGGCCAGGGTCATGATGTCCGGCATAACCGCTGAATGCTCTTTGCCAAACCACTTTCCGGTGCGGCCAAAGCCGGTCTGGACCTCATCGAATATGAGCAGAGCTCCCCTGTCGTCGCAGATCTGCCTGGCGGCGCGCAGATATTCCGTATCGGCCACATAGACGCCTGCTTCTCCCTGCACCGGCTCCAGGATGACTGCGCCCGTATCTGGAGTCACCGCGGCCTTGAGGGCTTCGATGTCGTTGTAGGGAACAAAGGCAGCTTCATTCAGTGGCCGGAATGGCTCGCGGTAGACCGATTTGTAGGTGCTGCCCAAAGCGCCCAGGGTGCGGCCATGAAAGGCCCGCTCTGCGGCTACGATCTTCGACTTGCCGGTCGCCCTGCGGGTCAGCTTGAGAGCCGCCTCCACGCTCTCTGCGCCGGAGTTGCAGAAGTAGGCCCGGTCCATGCCGGAGAGTGCTTTCAGTTCTTCCGCCAGTAGCACCTGATTTTCCGTGTAGTAGAGGTTGGAGGTGTGGATGAGCCGCTCAGCCTGCTGAGATATGGCCCTGGCTACTGCCGGGTGGCAGTGGCCGATGTTGTTTACGGCGATGCCGGCCACAAAGTCGAGGAACTCTTTTCCATCCGAGTCCCAGACGCGAAGGCCGCTGCCCCGCACGAGAACCACATCCTGACGGGCGTAGGTCTGGATGATGGCCTTTGCTTCCCTGGCTTTGAGATCATTTTTTTCGATCATAGACATTGCTTCCGGTTCCATAACAAGGGACTGTTTTGACTTCATTTTCACGGCACACTCTTAGACTCTTCTTACGGTCAGTTATGCTTGCTGCTTGCAGCCTTCCGATGCCTTTTGCGATTCA
>DAONES010000152.1:0-4066 GCA_035403205.1 Methanothrix sp.
ATGCCTTCCTTTTTATTGGCATAGAGCAGACCGCTGCGCATTTGGAGGGACACTCTCTCTCCCTTGTGAAGGTCCGTTTCCGCCAGGGTGCTCCAGACTGAGACGTGGCTGATTATATCCTCCGTGACCATCCTGGCATACTGCTTCAGATCGGCAGCGCTTTCAAGCAGCCATTCCACCCCTTCCTTGGTGATTCTGTATTGCATCCGGCCGTCTGCAGTAACCAGCCCATCGGAGACAAGCTCCTTGATATATTCCGATATGGCCTGTGGGGTCAATTCAAGGCGATCCGCAACCTCTTTCTGGCGCATATTTGGCTGGTGGGCGGCGATCTCTACCAGAATTTGAAATCGAGAACTTTCTCTTTTGCTCTTAAGAATGTCAATCATAATGAATCCTCTGCAAGTAAAATGCGAATAGAGCTGCGGGACCTTTTTGCCGGGATCGTCTCCCTTGCCTCGCAATGAAATTCAGAAGTCATCTGACGCAGGCACCCTATTTGCCCGCAGAACTTCCCCAGCTCATTGCCGTCTGAAGACCGGAATCAACCGGATACCTCATCGCTCGGGAGAAGTGGAACGGCTGCAATGTGGGCCTGGCAAACTCCTGACCCAGTGGCTGCGCTAGCACCAGCTGAGAGCTGCCTGGTAAATCCATCTCGATCTCGATATCGCCTTCCAGAACGACCTGTTCCAGGCTCTGCACCTGATAATCTGATAATGCCTCGTTTATATCCTTCGTCTTCAGGGAGATTTTCTCGTTTGCCATTTTGCCATCCTCCGCTGACTATTTCGGTCTTATAAATGGGAGACGGAAATGAGACCAAGATGACCGTCTCGTTCTCATTTCCTGATTTGAATGGACGCATGGAGTAATGATCCATTGCATTTGACTTAATTCAAATTGATTTTACTTAAATCTTTTGGTTCGAAGGGCGGCTTCGAATCACGTGTGAATGGATAATGTTTCAATGCAGGTGGTTGGTCGGTGCGGGCCAAATTTTAGAATTGACTGGTCTTCATGATGAGTGGCAAGATTACATCAGGAGTACGTGCTATAGTGGGAGAGCTTTACCTGGGCAAATAGCTTCATACGCAGCTGTTTACAGATATAGGCCCTGAATCAGTGCATAGAGAACTGGCAAAAGAGTTTTGCGGACTTGTTCTGGAGGGGGCCTATGGTTTTCCCTCGCCTTAATTTTCAGATCCAAATTGTAGCTGAGAGGCCAAATCAGGTCTCCCAGGCAGCAACCACCTTCTCAATGTTTACGTAGTCCCTTCTTCCGTTATGCTCCAGGACTATCACTCCGTCAGCGCTTCCCACCAGCTTTCCCTTCATGCGTTCCTTCTCACTGCCGCCGAAATAGACCTCGATATTCTTTCCATAGAGGTGCTCAGACATGAATTTATCCAACACTTCGGATTCCTCCCGACTTCATTAACGTAATATTATCTTCTTATAATAGATATAGTTTGTGGCTGATTCAGCATATTTCTGCTAATTTGAGTAAATTGATTTGACGAATAATTTACTTGATTAAGCGGATCGAAGATTAAACAATCTCTCTTTATTTTGGATTGATACAATGATTGATATAATACAGTGCCAACCAAATACTATTTATGGGCTGAACTCAATTTGATTTTCAAAAAGGCAAGTAAAATTAATCAAAACGGATTGAACGAAATGACAATCAAAGATGGTAATAAAATGAGATTGCTCGCATTGCTATTGGCTCTCGCCATTTTGCTCCTTCCCGTTCTGGCTGATGAGGGAAAAATGGTCAGCATCAGGGACGAAGATGGCCGGAATGTGACAGTTCCCTGCAGCCCGGAGAGCATCATATGCCTCTCTCCCGGGGCGGCAGAGGCAATATATGCGCTCGGTGAATCTGACAGAATTACAGCGGTCACCGACGACTGTGATATGCCTGCTTCTCTGCTGGAAAAAGATCACGTCGGAAAATCCGGTCGCGATGCAGATATCGAGAAGATACTTGAGAGAAAGCCCGACCTGGTGATCGCAAAGACCGGAGCCCTGTTTCCTGAGGATATGGAGAAAAAGCTGGTAGATTATGGAATTCCAGTGCTGAGATACCGCCTTCTGCATATCGATGCCCTGATCCCCATGATCAAAGACCTGGGAGGGGTCCTGGGAAAGGAAAAGGACGCCGCCGAGATGGCTGACTGGATTTCCGGATACTATAACACCATCTTAGACCGTACGGCCTCAATTGCAGATGAAGACCGGCCTTCTGTCTATTTTATGTCCATGGGGCACTTTGACTGGACGGCGAACAGGGAATCAACCGGGCACACCAGAATCGCCGAAGCCGGAGGCAAAAATATCGCTGCCGACCTGGCGACAAAGGTTCCTCATGTGGATATGGAATGGGTGATAGAGCAGAACCCGAAGATAATCGTCTATTCCATGTCGCAGGAACAGTATAAGGGAAACACGCCCACCATCGAAGAAATGCAGGCCAAGAGAGTGGAGATAATGTCTCTGCCCGGGTTTGAGGACATCGATGCCGTGAAGGCCGGAAGGGTCTACATCACAGATATCAAAATGGCAAGCGGTCTCTCTGAGCTGGTGAACATGCTCTATTATGCCAAGTGGCTGCATCCCGATCTGTTTACGGATATAGATCCGAGAGAGGTTCACAAGGAGCTGCTGCAAAAATACTTCGATATGGATATCGACGGCATATTCCAGGTCTATCCTGACTCTCCAGCGGACGCAAAGACAGAAGATGCAGTCTTGAGATAAGAATAAAAAAATGGGCCATTTCGCAGGCGCTCTTCACCAAAACTCCTTCCTCCTTTTCATGAACAGGTACAGGAAGAATGGCACGCCCATGAAGGCGGTCATGATCCCAACCGGCAGGATGACCGGAGCCATGACGGTCCTTGCCACGGTATCCGCGCCCAGGAGCAGCAGAGCTCCAATAAGTCCCGATGCTGGGAGGAGGAACCTATGATCTCCAGATATGACCATTCTTGTGATGTGAGGAGCCACCAGGCCAATGAAGCCGATGGTGCCGGTAAAGCAGATCACGCTGGCAGTTATCAGTGCAGAGAGCATCATTCCCGATACTCTCACCAGCTCAACGTTAACTCCCAGGCTCTTAGCAGTCTCGTCACCCGCACCCAGGGTGTTGATATCCCAGGAGAGCCTCATCAGGATCAACGAACATGCCACCGTGAACAGGGCGACTATGCCGACCTTGTCCCAGGAAGAGCGGCCAAGAGAGCCCATCATCCAGAAGACCACCTCATGAACCTGCTCAGCCTGGCCGATGTACTGCAAAAAGGAGGTCATCGCCGAGAAGAGGTACATGATGGCGATGCCTGCAAGAACCATGGTCTCAGGGCTGATTCCCCTGTACTTGGCAAGGCCATAGACGGCAAGGGAGGCAACTATCGTAAAGACGAATGCATTTCCGACGATCAGATATTCGCCACCGATAAATCCTGCTCCGAGAACTATCGCCAGCGATGCTCCAAAGGACGCCGCAGAGGAGATTCCCAGAGTGAAGGGGCTCGCCAGGGGATTTTTGAGGATGCCCTGCATGGCCGCTCCGGCGATCGCCAGGCCCATTCCGGCGAAGATGGCCATAATCACCCGGTGAAGCCGGAGCTTCCAGACGATGGTATTTAAGAAATCAGTAGTTTGAAAGTAGTCAGGAAAGAACCTGGCAAGGATGCATGAATAAACCTGTCCCGGCGTAATGTGGGCCGAGCCGAGAGCTACTGCCACGGCCGCCAGCACGGCTATGGCCGCAAGAGCAGCCAGCATAACCGCGAATTTGCGGGCTTGAAATCGAGAGTACTCATAGCTGAGATTTAGCCTCTGCGCTGCAATCTCTGTTTGCATTTTTTCCACACGAATTCACCACGTAATATAAAAATTGAATAGCTGCATCTCAACCTATGGCGCGCTCTGCTGATTTGGCTGGCCGGGTGTAGGTGCAGTGCTATTGCTCCATTTTCCTCCGTCAGGTATCCTGGCAAACGATACATCCGCAATTGCGACACTGTACTCTTTTTCGTCAACCAGATTTCCC
>DAONES010000153.1:0-4032 GCA_035403205.1 Methanothrix sp.
CATGAATCCCGCAATCGCGCCCAGGAAGAATGCCTGCGGAAGTCCGATGATCATGCCGCCAATCCAGGTGATCAGCCCGACCGCTGCCATGAGCTGCATCTGACCACGCAAAAAGCCCGTCCAGATCTTATGGATTTTGCTGAAAAGCAAGTTGAGCTCCGGCTCGTGGCCGGGAGGAATCAGATCGGAAAACCAGTTCCTGTACTGGCCAACGGTGAGGGTCATCTGCAGCGCCATGAGCAGGGTGAACAGCACCGAAGCCAGCCCGGAAAAGGTAGGGCCCAGAAATCCTGCCACCGCGCCCAGTGCCCTGCCCAGGCGGCTGCTCAGGTCGGCAACAGACATCTGCATTACCGGAGCGGGAGTCTGGGATGCGGATGCAGAATAATCCAGAGCCTTGAGCAGGGACTCTATTGGAGGATTCAATACGCTTGCCAGCCATGGATGAGACTGCAATCCCACGGAAACTGATTGGATGAAGCTGCTCAGCCGCTGCACTATCATTACGGGATCAATTTGCATGGCAAAATTTGCCGCCTCCACCAGCGGCTCGATGATGAGCAGAGGAAGCAAGAGCAGCACTGCAACGACGAACAGATAGGTAACCACAATTGCCAGGGTCCTGTTCATCCTCAGCCGGTTGACCAGGAAACGAATAACCGGATCAACTATCAGGGCCAGCAGTGCGGCGGCCAGAACCAGAGGCACCGCCGATCTGCCAATGTATACCACAAAGAGAGCTGCCAGGAGCAGGAACACACCCATGATATAACGAGAGGGTTCGCTCCAACGGTTGCGGGGGGGCGCTTGCACCGAATCCTCAGTCATAGTGACTAAATTAACCGTCTGGGAAGATAACCTTTATGACGGGATGACGAACAGTCGAAAAACAGGCAATGATGATAATAAAAACGAAATTGATGAGCACAGAGTTAGATTACTGCAGATAATTGTCGAGGCTGATCAGCTTCTCTACCTCACCCTTGCCGATGGCAGACTCCAGTACTACCTTCTCCTGCACTTCAATGGGAGCGCGGCTTCTCAGAGCCAGAGCCAGGCAGTCAGAGGGCCGGGCATCTATCTCGCACTCTTTTCTCTCGCTCTTGAGGGTTAGACGGGCATAGTAGATGCCTGCATCCAGATCATCGATGAGCACTTTGGTGATGCTGGCGGAAAGGCTCTCCAGCACGGAGATGAAGAGGTCATGGGTCATGGGCCGGGGCGAAAGCTCTCCCGAAAGGGCATGATGAATTGAGACTGCCTCAGACAGCCCTACAAATATGGGCACAATTCTTGCCATCTCGTCTTCCAGGAGAACCACAGGTACTGGCGCGCTGCCTTCCGATTCAGCGATGTAGACCCCTTTGACCTTGACGGAAACAGGTGCCGCCATGGCCTCATCCTCAGTGCTCATCTTTTGTAACTCCGCCTCTTTTTGACCCGCATCAAACCATGTTCCTCAATTTCGATCTATGCCAATTCTCACACAGATGCCCTCTATATCCCAATCTTTAACCAATTTTCCCTGCAGAACAATGCCCAGACCAAGCTGGAAATCTGCTGCCCGGACTTCGCTGGCAATATGTTCCTTCTTTTGCAGAGCCAAGTCGAGGATAGGCTTGCTCTCGATGTCGACGATGGCTCGGATCTGATCTTCCACGCGAAGATCCAGCTCCTTTCTCATATCCTGAATGCGGCGGATGATCTCGCGAGCATAGCCCTCTGCCTCCAGATCGGCTGTGAGGGTGATGTCCACATAGACAAACCCGCGGGAAAACTCAGCCGCAGGCAGATTCTGCGGTGCAAGCTCCTTTATGGCCACCATCTCCGCAGTGACACGGTAGTCCTTTCCGGCAAAGGATACAGTCGCCTCTCCACAGTCCAGCTGCTTTTTAACTTCAAAGGGATCGGCTGCAGCTATGGCCTCGACGACCGCTTTGGCCTCGCCCTTGTAGACCGGCCCGATCTTCTTGTGTACGGGACCGATCTCCAGGTCCATCTTCGGCTTTTCGCCAGCGGCAAGCACTGTGATCTTCTTTGCGTTGGTCTGGCCCTTGAGGACATCATCCAGGCCGTCCAGATCAAGACCCTCCTTGGCGGGAGCAATCACAATCTCAGAGACCGGCCAGCGCAACTTGCGGCCGCCCTTCTGGCGGGCATTGGAGGCGGACATGGAAATCTCCCTTACGAGACTCATGCTCTCCTCCAGACGCTTGTCGATCCGCCCCATTTCCGCCTGGGGCCATGAGCACATATGAACCGACTGCGGCGCGCTATCATCCAGGCCCCTGACCAGGTTCTGGTAAATAGCCTCGGAGATGAAGGGAGCAAACGGTGCCATGATCCGGCTGAGCTTGACCAGGACCTCATAGATCGTGGCGTAGGCGGCCAGCTTGTCGGGATCGTCCTGCTCAATCCAGGTGCGGGGCCGCACCAGCTGGATGTACCAGCGGGAGAGATCCTCCAGTATGAAGTCGGAGATGGATCGGACGATGCGATGCAGCTGGTAGCCTGCCATCTCTGCCGTAACCTCTTCAATCAGGCTGTTTACGCGAGACAGAATCCAGCGGTCCTCATGACGCAGGCTGCTCTCGTATCTGGACAGGTCTGCCTTTGCGGCATCGAACTTATCCAGGACCATATAGGGCAGGGCAAACCGGTAGGCATTCCAGAAGATATTGAGCATACGGGCGGTGTTCTCCACAGCATCCCAGGAGAAGTGCAGATCCTCCCAGGGTGCATTGGCACCGAGCACATAGAAGCGCAGGATGTCTGCCCCGAACTTCTGCACGACCTCCTCTGGCTGGACGATGTTGCCTATGCTCTTGGACATCTTTCTGCCCTGATCGTCCAGGGTGAATCCGTGCATGAGAACGCTTTTGTAAGGCGCCCGGCCAAAGGAGACCATGGAGGCTCCCATCTGAGAGTAGAACCAGCCGCGCGTCTGGTCGTGCCCTTCGGTAATGAAATCCGCCGGCCACCACTGGGAGAACTCCTCCTTGTGGCTGGGGAAGCGCAATGTTGCCCAGGAGGCAACGGCGCTGTCAAACCAGACATCAAATACATCCGGAGAACGCACCATCTTTCCGCCGCAGGGGCAGTCCAGGAGGACTTTGTCCACATCCGGCCGGTGAAGATCAGCGAGCTTCTGACCGCTTCTCTGCTCCAGCTCTTCAGATGAGCCGATGACCTCGATGCGTCCGCAAACCGGACAGCTCCAGATGGGCAGGGGAATTCCCCAGTACCTCTGCCTGGAGATGCACCAGTCGCGGGCATTGTTGATCCAGTCTGCAAAGCGAGCCGATCCAGCCCAATCCGGATACCAGGTTATGCGCGAGACCTCTCCCAGCATCTTGTCCCGCAGATCGGATATTCGCAGGAACCACTGGCTAGTGGCTATGAAGATTATGGGTGTCTTGCAGCGCCAGCAATGGCCGTAGCGGTGGGTGAGCCGACCTGAGGAGAGCAGCTTCTCTTTTTCCTCCAGATCATTGATGACCTCGGTATCGGCCTCCTTGACGTACAGGCCCTGATACTTCTCGCCCGCTTCAGCGGTGTAGCGCCCGTCTCCGCCCACCGGGCAGAAGATCTCCATATGATTTTTCATGCCCAGCTCGTAGTCCTCAAGACCGTGCCCAGGAGCGATGTGAACGCATCCGGTGTTCTCCGCGGTCACAAAGTCGGCGGCATAGACCTTATGCAGGATGCTCTTCTGCCTGGGCACCATCTCGCCCAGCGGATGGCTGTATGTCAGCTCCTGCATCTGCTCGGCAGTAAGGGTAGAAAATAGCTCATAGTCCTGATAGCGGCCGATCTTGAGCACCGGCTCGACCAAATCAGAGGCCATGATGAGTATCTCCGACTTTCCGTTCTTCCAGGCCCGCACCTTGGAGTACTGGAAGGAGGGATTCACAGCCACGCCCACGTTGGCGGGAATGGTCCAGGGAGTGGTGGTCCAGATGACGATGTAGGTGTTCTCCTCGCCGATCACCGGGAACTTGACGTAGATAGAGTAGTCAGTCTCATCCCAGT
>DAONES010000154.1:0-4027 GCA_035403205.1 Methanothrix sp.
CAGGGCTATGATGAAGCAGTGGTGGAAAAGGTCCTGCGTCTGGTGAAGAATGCTGAATTCAAGAGGCGTCAGGCTGCTCCCGGACTGAAGGTGACCGACCGGGCCTTCGGCAGCGGCTGGAGGATGCCGGTGGCCTGCCAAGGCTGGTAGGCTCCTCGCGGGCGGCAGCAGGGTCAATAAGGCTGAGATATCTTGTCAGATCTCTTGCCATCCCACAAGTTAAATAGATTCAGGCTAAAATACGGATTTAATATGAAGGGCTGCGACAATTGGAGCGGAAAGGCGCATTGGCACACCACCGTCGCAGTGGTTATTATGACTGCCTTTCTCGCTGTCTTTTCCGCTGTATCGGCTTATGCTCAGCAGTCAGAGTCTCCAGTCGGGCAGAATCTGGTTCTCAATGTCTACCTGGATAATGCCGGCAAAGCTCTGATCACCGGATACGCAGAAGACGTTTCAGGTCTTGTGTTTCTCAACAATTCTCAATTTCGTTTCGAAAACGATTCTCACCAACTCTATGCCCTGACCGACAGGCTGACGCTAAAGGCGGGCGACCTCTGGACTCTGCGCTTTGATGCAGCCGGAAGCTTCCATGATTATCGCGTTACCTTCTATCTGCCCAGCGAGACAAGGCTCGGGGAGATAAACGCCTCCGCCGGATTGGGATACCTTCTCTCCGCATCAAACGAGTCCCTGGTGGCGGATGTTCAGGGATATGATGTCTCCGATCCGGTTATTACCATAGAGTATCGCCAGCTCCTTGCGTCCAACGGCAGCAGCCTGCCGCCTCTTCCGCCTCCCTATCCGAGCGAGGGCGCGGCACTGATAATGCTCATCGTTGCAGCAGCTCTCCTGGTGGCCGGCTTTGGCTTTGCCGTCTTCCTGCAAAGAAAGAAGCGCAGTCTAACGGCTCCCCCCAATGCCATCTCTAGCGGGGCTTCATCGGACAGGACGTTCGCCGCCCCCCAAGCAGGTGTGGCGGCAAGCTCACTCTCGCCTGGAATGCCTGACCTCCTCGTGCGGGCAGATTTGCCAAATGCTGCCCCAACGGAGTCTTCGGAAGCGTCGAATCTCGTGGATCTCTCCTCTCCTGAAGACGATGGCCTCTTTATTTCCCAGACTCCGCAGGAGCCCATTGCAAATGTGCCATGCAAGGTTGAGCCCTCTTCGTCTTCGGCCCTGGGCGCGTCCAGCGTTCCCGAGGCAGTTTCCAGGGATGTCTCCAAGGATGCTCTTTCTGATGCTATCCCTGAGGCTATTCGGGAAGACCTCTCAGAGAAGGCCCTATCCAGTCCTTCTCCCTCCCCACCTGAAAAAGATCGAGACACTGCGGACGCGGTCAGTCCGCATCCAAGCGAATCTACCAGAAGGGTCATTGTGGTCAGCTCGGAGATGGACGCGGTTATGCAGACTCTCACCGCCCGGGAGCGGGCTGTGATGAGCACATTGATCGAACATGGGGGCAGAATGACTCAGGCGGACATACGGTATGAGACCGGGACGCCTAAATCGTCTTTAACCGGAATTCTGATCTCTTTGGAGCGCAGAAAGCTCGTAAGCAAGAAGGAATGGGGCCGGACCAATATAATCGAACTATCGGATTGGTTCTTATCAAAGAAGGAACAGTCCTGAACCTTTTTCAGGCATGCCGCTGCAAAGCTGGCATGATCTCGAATCGTTCGTTCGGCGCTTGGCTTTTCTATCGTTCCTGCGCATATTATCCTGTCGCGAGCGATCACCGCGAGCAGTCACGAATTGCCGGGGTTGCACCCTTTACCGGAAATAATCTTATAACCAATGAATTGCGAACAATATGGAAAGCTATTGGGCCGTTTGGCAGGCGAATCTGGATGATGAATATTGGCAGAAGAATCATGTGCATGGGGCTCACGAGTTTGCTCTTAATCGGTCTGTTCGGCGCGTCGTTAGCTGAGCCCGACGGCAACGGGAGGGCGGGTCCGCCATCCGGGCAGATGAGCTCTCAGGATATGGGCTCGCAGAATGCAATGGCGATGCCTCCCCAGGGCGCAGGCTTTCCGATGGGCGATCCAGGGGACGGCCCCAGACCCGTAAATGACCCTAAAATGGATGAGCCATTGGATAAGATGGCGCCCTCCGTTGGCGGGATGATCGCGCCCCAAAATGCAGGATTTCCCATGGGCGTTCCTCTGGAGGTTCTGTATAGCGGTCATGGCTTTGCTCTGTCCGGCAACGAGTCTCATGTCCTCCGTCTGAAGGTCGAGTCGATAATGCCTCTGGAGCTAGATCAGATCCGGAGCCTCCTGGCTTCAAACAAGAGCCTGGAGGAGATCAGGGATGACATACTGGCAAAAGAGGGCGAGAAGACCAATCGGGGCAGCGTGGTGCTCGATCGCGAAATCTATCCCCTGGTCAACATAGCAGTATCTTCACTGGGCAACAATTCGACCGAGTTGATGGCGGATCTGGCTGATTCGGGTCCATTGTCCAATGATACTGCGATCCTGGGCAGCGTCTCTTTGACCATTGCCCCCTCCGACGGGGGAATGATCGGAAAGGGCGAGCTTTGCATCCATCAGGGCATGCCTTCTGCCAGCTACTCTCTTTTGATCGACATGGAGCCATCCAGGCATGGCCAGGGTGGTCAGGGAAAGATGAAGAGGGAGATGAGTGAATAGCCTTTAATCGAATCGTCTCTAATCACCTTTCCGATCACCAGGACCGCAATGGCGGTGCTCTTAAGGCTTTGAAGGCCCTCCTGGTGGAGGCGGGCCTGGCGGTGGCATTGTTTCTCCTCATTTCGCCTGCGGCTTTATGCCTGGGAGGCCAGCTATTTTTAAATGTCTATGTGGATGGCACCCCCGGAAAAGCGCTGGTCGTGGGCAATGTGGATGATATATCCGGCCTGGCTTTCCTTGATACCCCTGACAAGATCTACGAGGATAATGGCCAGCTTTACGCAGTATGCGATTCTCTGGTAAAGAAGGACGGAGACGGCTGGATTCTCTCGTTTCCCTCTCGGGGATATTATGATGAATATCATGCCGTATTCTTCGTCTCGGGAGGTTTCGACTTCCAGAAGATCAACTGCAGCGAGGGACTGGAGGTTCTCTCCAGCGCCCACAATGGCTCAATTGTGCTGGATGTGCAGGGGTATGCTCTGACCGATCCTGCGGTCTCTTTCAGCTACAGGGCTTCATGAGCTAAAATTTAAATGTGCTGAAACAGGCGGCAATTTTTATCTATTTTATGATGTATTCATTTTGAGATGAGTTATGAGTGGCGCATAACTTCTCTCAAATACATCCATAAATTCCCGGCACTGCCAACGTGATGATAAGACCGGGCTACAGTCACCTGAAAAATAGATGCCCTCTGGCGGTTGAGATAAATGGATGTTTTCGGCATGAAGATGATCTGGGCCGTGATAAGGCCTGAAGTAGTCGATAAAGTCGTCAAAGCCCTCGGCGCCGGGGGATTTTCTGCCATGACCCGCTTTGATGTTTTCGGGCGGGGCAAGCAGAAGGGCGTCGTGGTGGGCGGCGAGAATTACGATATGCCCAAGACGGTCCTCATGCTGGTGGTGCAGTCGAATAGCGTTTCAGCAGTCGTGAAGACGATTGAGGAGAGCGCCCGCACCGGGAGCATCGGGGATGGAAGAGTCTTTGTGGCGCCGATAGAGGAGGCTTACACCATCCGCACGGGAGATCCGGGGCTGTGATAGCCGGCCCCTCTTTTTATTATAAGGGCCAGCTTCGGCGATTGCTATTTTGAATCAAGTTTCATCGATGGCCTGCTGAATACTTTGTAGAGCAGTATTGCAGATACCGGGAATGTGATGATCCACAGGACTCCGATCGCGATAAGAGCCGGATACATGACTGACAGCATTATCGCCGGCGCCAGAAGCCCGTGAGCCCGAAGAGCCCACCGTGTCCAGCGAATTAGTCCTGCTCCATCGAAGACCTGGGCCGCAAAGAGGGCTGACAGGCTCATGAAGCCATACCCCAGGCCGTCCACCGCCTGCATGAACGATCCGGGATCAAAG
>DAONES010000155.1:0-4019 GCA_035403205.1 Methanothrix sp.
CTGCACTCGACATTCAATGGCCCTGCCGATTTCAGCAATTGCAAATTCAACCGTTCCGCAGACTTCAGATCTTCGAAATTCGTCAGCACAGCCAACTTCAATTCCTCGAAGTTCACCGGCGATGCCTATTTCGGTGATACTGCATTTTTGGGCACCGCTTATTTCGGGCACTCGGTCTTCAATGGCGATGGCCGGTTCATGTTCACAGTCTTTAACGACTATGCGGACTATAGCGATTCTCAGTTTATGGATGATGCTGACTATAGCGAAGCCAGGTTCAACAATGATTCTGACTTCAGCTTCGCTCTCTTCAATAGCAATTCGAACTTCAGGCTTTCGATCTTTAAAGGTTCCGCCAACTTCTGGTGCTCAACCTTTAGCGATATTGCCAACTTCAGGCGAACAACCTTCATGGGCGATGCCAACTTCGGTGGCGCAGTCTTCAGCGGGATTACAAACTTTTTGTCATCGGTTTTCAAGGGAAATGCCAGTTTTGGAGCTTCGACCTTCAATGATGAGGTTGCATTCAATTATGCCGCCTTTGATGGTATGGCTGACTTTGCGTACTCCATCTTCAACGATATCGCGAGTTTTCAGTATTCGAGCTTCAATGATATGACAATCTTCAATGGGGCGGCATTCGGAAAAGGAATAAACTTCAATGATGCCGTCTTCAGAGGATACACCAGCTTCAATGGCTGTCAGTTCAAAGGAGACGCTCTCTTGGAGAGCACTGTTTTTAAAAATAAGCTTTCGCTAACCCGGATAAAATGCGGTTATAATACTTTTGTGTATATTCGGTGGGCTAATATCAATGAGCTTGAGTACGACGATGCGGCCTATTTATTCTTGTTGAGGAACTTCAAGACGTTGGGATACTTCGAAGACTATGACCACTGCTACTACCAGTACAGAACGGCCCACAGATCTCAAGCCTGGCCATCTGCTGGAGACATAGAAGAGTGGAGCCGGAAGCTATTGGACTATCCCCTGCAATATTTTTACGGATATGGCACAAGGCCCTTTTTTTCATTTTTTATCTCCGCGATTCTTGTAATCATCTTCGGCATACTATGGAAAGGCTTGGGTTTGGGCGGATCGCATGACATTACTTCCAAGACCTTGAAACCGGATCAGGTGTGGCTGAAAGATGACCTGTTATCGATTATTATCTTCAGCACAACGGTATTTCTTTCCGGCATGAAGATCTTTGTTGACCCGCCAGCAATACCAAAGATCGAAGGCCGATCCAATTCCACGATACGAAGGCTGTTCATCCTGGAAAGGCTAATAGGAATGATCTTTTTTGTCCTGTTTATAATTGCCTGGAGTGGTTCAGTTGTGAGGCAATTGAAATGATGTGAATTGAATTAAATTGAATTCCGGCGAGAGGCTTCTTTCTCTCCTTCCTCGCCCTCTCGGGCAAAGATTAAGACCTGCCAGACCCTACTAACCCTCAGATGCCCTACCCAGAGCTTATGCGAGCAATGGTCCTGGACCGGCCAGGCGAGAAGCTGAAACTCAAGCGCGTCCCCGTCCCAGAGCCAGGACCGGAGCAGGTTCTCATCAGGGTGCATGTCTGCGGAGTCTGCCGAACCGACCTTCATATCCTGGACGGCGAGCTTGCCGGCCCCAAGCTTCCCCTCATCCCGGGCCATGAGATCGTGGGCACAGTGGTGGAAAGCGGCCTAAACGCGGATCGGTTTGCCACGGGCCAGAGAGTTGGCGTTCCTTGGCTCGGATACACCGATGGCCGGTGCAGCTACTGCAAAAAAGGCCGGGAGAACCTCTGCGACAACGCCCGGTTCACCGGCTACACCCTGGACGGGGGCTACGCCGAATACGCAGTCGCAGACAGCAGGTTCTGCTTTTCTTTGCCGCCCTCTTATGGTGACGCCGAAGCTGCCCCACTGATGTGCGCCGGGCTGATCGGCTACCGGTCATACCGCCTGGCCACAATGCAAGGAGGTGTACGGCGCCTGGGCATCTACGGCTTTGGAGCGGCGGCTCATATCCTCTGCCAGGTGGCCGCCCACCAGGGAATGGAGGTCTACGCATTTACCAGGCCCGGTGACAGGAACGCCCAGGAGTTTGCCCTCCGGCTCAGGGCTGTCTGGGCAGGCGGCTCAGACCAGATGCCGCCCCGGCCATTGGATGCGGCGATCATCTTTGCTCCGGTCGGCTCTCTGATTCCCGCCGCCCTGCGGGCCACAGCCAAGGGTGGAATCATCGTCTGCGGCGGGATACACATGAGCGATATTCCCTCATTTCCCTATGAGATCTTATGGGAGGAGAGGGTGCTGCGCTCCGTGGCAAACCTCACCCGTCGAGACGGAATCGAGTTTCTGGAGATCGCTCCCAGAGTGCCGGTGAAGACCGACGTGCAGACCTATCGCCTGGAGGACGCCAACTTGGCTCTGGACGACCTGCGACAGGGCAGAATCACGGGAGCCGCAGTTCTGGATATTCTAAATGAATAGAACCGGTGTGCGCATTCGTTGTAGAGAGATGAAATGGAGTAGAATGGAATTGAGCGGAGAAGATAACCAATGAAAATAGCTAAATTGAAATTGGCGATAATAGCGCTATTGGTGCTTGTCGCAGGCCTGTTGCCGGCAGCGGCATCCGAGATATACCAGTTCGGGTGGATCGGCCAGGACGATGATAAGGTCGGCACATGGGACAACGGGAACCCTGATGGAGGCTTAGACGGACATTTTCGCATCGGTCTGGACCTTCCCGATCCTGTGGAGATAAAGTCCATATTGCTTTACACATCTGATGAGAACGGCAACCCCGAAGGCGGTCAATTCTGGGATACTGCTGCCACCAGATACTACATTCTGGGAGTCTTCGACCAGGGAATGCAGCTGTATCATACCCATGCGCCATCTCTGGGTACATTCTCCGGGGATGTTCAATTCGACCTCTATGCGGCTGATTCAAGTTGGTTTATAGATGGGTACAATTTTGCAGTAGCGGTAACCCTGGCAGACGGCACGGAGCTAAAGAGAGTGACCACCATCGGAGAGTCAGTCGATTGGCCCATCGAAAGCACCGGCAAGAGCCCATCTGTTGAGACACCAGTTGGCACCTCAGCAATACCTTCCGAAGATGGGCAGGCGGGCTCAGGAAGATCCAAGATTGAGAGCATTCTGCAGGGCGATTCAGGTTCTTCTGAATCAGGGTCATACAAATCGGGATCTTATGAATCAGGATCAACTGAATCAGGACTCGAAGATCAGTCCCCCCTTCCCGCAGGCTCAGCCGGAGCGGTAATCCTGGATAGCTGGAACACGGAAGCCGTGGACAACAATCCCAACTGCAGCCCAACTCTCACTCTCTCAAAGCCGCATATGATCACCTATATCGATACCTACCACTGGAACTATGGCCAGGGCACAGAATCCGGAGGAAGAATCAGCCTGCAAGACGGCAATGGCGAGACCTTCGGTCCCTGGCAGGTTGAGGCCCAGTCCGCTTCGGGCGCAGCCAATGCCTGGTGGATCGCCCACCCCAATGAGATCGTTCCTGCCGGAAACTATATAATAATCGACTCCCAGCCGGAAACCTGGTCCCGCAACGAAAAATCGCCATGCGGATTCGTCAAGATCGAAGGATATCCTGTAAAGTCAACTCCCGCTCCAGAGGATGGGGCGGACGGCGGAGCGGAGAGCAAAGGCACAGTTGGCGCACATATAGATGTGGATGGAGAATGCAGCAATCCAATCGATATGCTCACCTCCGGCTGCGATAAAGGCCTGCCGGGAATTCAGGTGGAATTGACCTTCACATACCTTCCGCCTGCTTATTCCGGAGACATCCCCAACACTCTCAGGGAGACGACCGACGAGAACGGAATGGCCTATTTCAAGGATGTGCCAGCGGGCTCGAAGTTCATCCTCAAGACGGCAGTAAAGACCATGGAAAAGGAGCAGGAAGGATCAATGTCCGATCCGGCGGAAGATATGCATATCGAATTCGACTACAGATGCAAGGGCTCCTATCCAGAAGAGGAG
>DAONES010000156.1:0-4011 GCA_035403205.1 Methanothrix sp.
AGTTTCTTTTATGCGATAGAGCCCTTTGTGCGCCGACTCCCCGCTGTGGAGCGGCCCACAGGGCATGTCCATTTTAAGAGAAAGCTAAGCTGGACTTTAGCCATACTGTTGCTCTACTTCACCCTGGGAAATATACCCCTTTTTGGGCTTTCCACAGCATCCATTGATATATTCAGTGCTTATCGTGCCTTTTTTGCCGGGTCCTTCGGCTCGATGATGCTCCTTGGCATAGGTCCAATCGTTACTGCTTCAATCGTTTTGCAGCTACTAGTTGGCGCCCAGATCATCAAGCTCAATCTGGGCGAACCTCGTGATCAGGCCATTTATCAGGGCACGCAAAAAGCCCTGGTGTTCGTCATGGTCGCAGTCGAGGCTCTGCCTCAGGTAATGGGCGGCTATCTGCTTCCTGATGCAGGCTTAGCCAGTACGCTTGGCACCTCCCTTGGCGTGATATCATTATTGATCTTTATTCAGGTCTTCATAGGCGGATCTCTCATAGTTTATATGGATGAGGTGGTTTCGAAGTGGGGAGTCGGTTCTGGCGTGGGGCTATTCATTGTAGCAGGAATCAGCCAGCAGCTGGTAACGGGCATCATCAATCCGGCCAGCGGCGACGCCGGTCTTCCTGTGGGCATCATACCGAAATGGATCGACATCATTCGGCTGCAACTTATCAGCTTTGATACCCTATTCACTGCGGAAGGTCTGAGATTCATTCTGGTGACAGGCGGAATTCTGGCGCTCATATCAACCATTGCCATCATCCTGCTGGTCGTCCTGGTTGAGTCCACGAGAATTGAGATACCTCTTGCCCACAGCCGGGTTAGGGGCGCACGGGGACGCTTTCCAGTAAAGCTCGTTTATGCATCAGTTCTCCCCATGATCCTGGTGAGGGCCATTCAGGCCAACATCGAGATGCTAGGAGCATTGCTGGCAGCAAAACTCGGCACGATAACCACGGCAACGATAGTCGGCCAGGGAGTGACAACCACTTATACCGGCTACTCGAGCATTCTGGGAACCTTCGTATCGGAGGCCAAGATAAACTCAGTTACAGGCGCTGCCATGAGCGGCTCATCGCCTCAGCCGGTATCGGGATTGATGTACTATCTTTCCGCCCTGCGCGGTCCCAGCGACTGGATGCCGGGAATGGTGCAAACCCACGCGGGCATGACCGAACTGGGCTTCTCCGCTCTGGCTGGCTGGCAGATCTTTCTGCATGTTATCGTGGATGCCTCATTCCTGATCATTGGCGGCATAATCTTCGCTATCTTCTGGATTGAGACCACGGGCATGGGCCCCAAGAGCGTGGCTACCAAGATTCACAACTCAGGCCTGCAGGTTCCGGGCTATAGAAGAAACCCGGCCTCCATTGAGAAGCTGATGGAGAGGTATATCCCCAAGGTGACGGTCATTGGCGGCGTGATCATCGGCATTTTAACTCTGATCGCAAGCCTCCTTGGCACCTTGGGTGGAGCAGGTGGTACGGGATTGCTTCTGGCGGTGAGCATTGTCTATAGGCTCTATGAGCAGATAGCAAGCGAACAGATTCAGGAGATGTATCCCATGATGCAGAAGTTCTTCGGAGCATCGGCATGAATTCCCAGCTGACCAAATCTCTGGACAAAGCCGCCATGGCGGTGGGCTTTGTCTTTTTTTTTGGGGTAATGATCAGCACTGAGTTAAGGACCGCTCTGGGCGTGGCCACCGGCCATTTGCTTGGATGGCTTCCTGATGTTGTCCCATTTCAGGTAGTCATATTTATTCTGGCAGCAGTTACCGGTTTGTACGCCAGCTTGATTCAGAAGTATACCATGGACTGGGAGTATTTGAGAGTCCAGCAGGAAAAGATGAAGTCCCTGCAGAGGCGAATGAAGGAAGCGCAGCTCTCCGGAGATCAGGCTAAAATCCAGGCCATGCAGAACGAGCAGATGAAGGTAGTATCAGAGCAGGGCAAGATGATGCAGATGCAGTTTCGGCCCATGCTCTATATCGGCATCATCTCCATACCGCTCTTCATGTGGCTTTATAGCTTCATATCAGCCAACCCTGATCTAACGATGACCTTTCCGTTCTGGGGCACGCATCCCATCAATGCCACTGTTCTGGGGCCGATCCTCTACTGGTTCTACTGGTACTTTGTCTGTTCACTCCCAGTATCGCAGATTATCCGCAAGGCTCTGGACATAGGGAGCATGAGCTAGAGATGATAATTACTATCAGCGGAGCGCCTGGAACGGGCACCTCAACTCTGGCTCGATCTCTTTCCCAGGAACTGAAATTGCGCTGGGTCAACTCCGGCGACCTTTTTCGAAAAATTGCGGCGGAGAAGAACATCTCCGTTAGGGATATGAACCGCCTGGCAGAGAAAGGCCCTGAGATCGATTATCTCATCGACGATGCTCAGAAGGTCCTGGCCAGGGATGGAGGAGGAATCTTCGAGGGCAGGCTGTCAGGGCATCTTCTGCCGGCTGACCTTAAGGTACTCTTGAAAGCGGATCTGCGCATCAGAGCTGAGAGAATTGCCAAACGCGAGGCGAAGCTGATTGAGGATGCCATGCAGGAGACGCGAGTCCGGGAGGAGAGCGAATCCCGGCGGTATAAGATGTATTACAACATCGATATCAGCGACTTTTCAGTTTATGATCTCGTAGTGGACAGCGGAAAGTTCGACGAAGCTGATTGCCTTGCAATTGTGATTGCTGCATTGAGAGGAAGCTCGTGTCAGTGATCCATCGCGCCAACAGAGCTGAAAAGAATGCCGATGCAAGATCCGGGCGCTCCAGCGGACGCCCATCTGCAGCGTCGCCAAGGCCGGCCTTTCCTTCTTCTTCGGATCTGCAATCATCTTCATCATCATCACAATCATCACAATCATCACAGTCTTCCTCAGGCGGCACTTATCCTCAGATTCTTCCTTCTGATCGGGCCCGATCCATTCTGGTAAAGCGCAGCGGCAAGACTGACCCTGCCTATGGCATGGCTCCGGAGAAGCGCAGCCTCAAGATGCATCTGAACCTGGGGGTCATCAATCTGGACAAGACCTCCGGGCCGACCAGCCATGAGATTGCCGCCTGGGTAAAACGCATCCTTGAAGTGGAGAAGGCGGGTCACAGCGGCACACTGGACCCCAAAGTGACCGGCGTTCTGCCTGTTCTGCTGGGTGATGCTACCCGGATCGTCGACACCCTTCTTCTGGCGGGAAAGGAGTACATCTGCCTCATGCGCGTTCACAAGCCTCTGCCGAGGAAGAAACTCACCGAGGTCTGCCTGCAGTTCATGGGCCCCATATTCCAGAAGCCTCCCCTGAAAAGCTCGGTGGTAAAGGAGCTGCGCATTCGCATCATTTACTACCTTGATATTCTGGAGATTGAAGAGCAGCGCGTTCTCATGCGCGTGGGCTGCCAGGCGGGCTCCTACATGCGCAAGCTTTGTTTTGACATCGGCCTTGCCCTGGGCACAGGCGCGAACATGGAGGAGCTGCGCCGTACGCGAGCCGGGCCATTTCGCGAGGACGAGACCCTCGTCACCCTGCACCAGCTGGCTGATGCCTATGCCATCTGGAAGGAAACGGGGGATGAGACCGGACTGCGCCGCTGCATATTGCCTGTAGAGGCGGCCCTGCGGCACCTGCCCAGGCTGGTCATTGCAGATAATGCGGTGGATGCCGTCTGTCATGGCGCGCCTCTCGCCCTTCCCGGCCTGATCAGACTGGAAACGGAAATAAACCCGGGGGATACTGTGGCCCTCTTTACCCTGAAAGGAGAAGCAGTAGGCATTGGCCGGGCGAATATGAAAAGCCGGGAGATGCTTGAGGGCAAGAGCGGAATTGCCGTTCTGACCGAAAGGGTAATAATGGAGCCGGGCACGTATCCCAAGGCGTGGAAGCTGGCCGAAAGGGACGCTTCCCGAGCGGCATCTGGCGCAGCCAGGCGCTGAAAGATCAATCTGAAATATGCCGAGGTCGTCTAGCGGTAGGGCGCCAGCCTGGAGTGAGTTCTCCTGGATAGC
>DAONES010000157.1:0-2558 GCA_035403205.1 Methanothrix sp.
GCCAGGGTGGCGTAGCTTTTGCCATCAAGGGCCACAAACATATCTGCGAAGTTGATCCCGCCCATGATCATGCCGATGGGCGGCATGATGACATCTTTTACCAGCGAACTGACGATGCCGCCGAAGGCTGCGCCGATAATGATGCCTACCGCCATGTCCAGGACGTTGCCTTTCATGGCGAATTCCTTAAACTCGCTAATGATTCCCATAATCCTCTCCCCAATTCAAGATGTTGAATATGCTTATTATTAGCAGCTCAAATTATATAGTGTTTGTGCGGCGGCAGCAAAGAGCTTAGTAGATAGAAATACATTCTAATCATAATGAAAGAATATTCCAATGGAGACATCACAGTAATCTGGAATCCGGAAAAATGCATCCATGCCAGAGAGTGCATCATGGGCCTGCCCAGGGTCTTCCGCCGGGGGGAAACGCCCTGGATAGACATGCAAGCAGCAAGCTCAGAGGAGATCAAAGCGGTGGTGGATCGCTGTCCTTCCGGCGCTTTGACCTGCAGGAAGGATCAACCGTCTGCCGAGGTAGGTGGCAGCTCTCCTGCTGCAAAAATTACTGTGAAGAAGAACGGCCCCTTGCTGGTGGAGGGTGGCTGCCAACTGAGGGATAGCGAGGGCAAAGTGCTGGCCGAAGAGGGACCCTATGCCCTATGCAGATGCGGCAGCTCTGGCAAGAAGCCATTTTGCGATGGAACTCACATCAAGATAGGATTTGACGATACAAAGGACGAAAAAGCCAAAGACTAAAAAACAACAGACAGAAGCTATCGATATCGATTCAAGATCAGCAATTTGATTCAGACAAAAAAGAAGAAAAAAAGGGTTTCCGCTCTCGCTCTACTTCTTTGCTATGAGCGGAATCGCATCCAGAGCCTTGGGGTTGGCAACTGCAGATGTGTCACCCAGAGCTTCTCCCAGGGCCTTGGCCTTGATCAGCGGCCTTACCGGCTTTCCTGCCTTGTTCCTGGGGATATCGGTGACGAAGATGACATCCGAGGGAATGGCGATGGGACCCAGGGTTTTTCGCACGAAGTTCTTGATATCCTTCTCGAGAGCGGCATCCTTCTTGGCATCAGGCTTGAGGATGGCAAAGACCACAATGCTCTCTCCCTTCACCTTGTCAGGCTTGCCAACGACTGCGGCAACTGCAACTGATGGATGCTTCTCTGCCGATGCCTCGACCTCGGCATTGGAGATCCTGTGGCCTGCTACCTTGAGGACATCGTCTCCTCTTCCCAGAGCCCAGATGTATCCGTCTCCATCCACCCGGGCCTTGTCTCCGGAGAAGTACTTGCCTGGAAAAGCCGTCCAGTAGGTTTCGTTGTATGCAGCCGGATCCTGGTAGACCTCTCGCAGCATGGATGGCCAGGGCTGTGTCAGGACGATGTTGCCAGTGCCATCCGCGAGCACAGCTTTGCCGCTGTCGTCCACTACCTCGACATTGTAGCCGGGCAGGGCGAAGCTGGGCGAGCCTGGCTTGAGCGGGGTTATTGGCAGGGGCGCAATGACCTGAGAGCCGGTCTCGCTCTGGAACCAGGTATCCATGATGGGCGCAAACCCGCCGCCCACATGCTGTCTCCACCAGACGAAAGCATCGGGGTTCATGGCTTCACCCACCGATCCCATCAGCCTGACGGTGGAAAGGTCGTACTTCTTGGGCCAGGACGGCCCCTCATTCATGAACATCCTGATGGCAGTGGGGGCAGTGTAAATCACAGAGACTCCGTAGTCCTCGATGATCTTGAACCACCGGCCGAAGTCCGGATAGTCCGGCGATCCCTCGTACATGATGCTCGTCGCGCCCAGGCATAGCGGCCCGTAGGCGATGTAGCTGTGGCCCGTGATCCATCCGATATCAGCGGTCGACCAATAGACATCGGTATCCTTGATATCAAAGACCCAGGAGGTGGTAAATGCCGGGCCGATGCTCATGCCGGAGTGGGTGTGCACAATGCCGCGCGGCTTTCCGCCGGCGCCAGCGGTGTAGAGGATGAAGAGCGGGTCGGCGCTGTCCATGGGCAGGGTTTCGCAGATGCCGGACTGGCCTGCTACAAAGTCATTCCACCAGACATCGCGGCCCTCTTTCATAGCAGTCTCCTGGCCGTTTCTCTTGACGACAACCACCTTCTCGATGCACTTCAGGCCATCGATTGCCTCATCTGCCTGGGGCTTGGTGGCAATGGGCTTGCCACGGCGGTAGGAGCCGTCGCATGTTACCAGAATCTTGGGCTGGCAGTCCTGCAGCCGGTCACGAACCGCAACTGCGGAAAAGCCTGAGAATACTACTACATGAATGGCTCCCAGCTTTGCACAGGCGAGCATCGCCACCGGCAGCTCCGGGATCATGGGCAGGTAGATTCCCACCCTGTCGCCCTTCTTGATTCCCTGGGCCTTGAGAGCATTGGCGAACTTGTTGACCTGCTGGTAAAGCTCATAGTAGGTGATCTTGCGGACATCGCCCACCGGCTCTCCGACAAAGATGTAGGCCAGCTTGTTGCGCCGCCAGGATTTGGCGTGCCTGTCTACGGCATTGTAAGCCACATT
>DAONES010000157.1:2658-3989 GCA_035403205.1 Methanothrix sp.
TGGCTTGATAATTTGAATCTAATTGTATTTGAAATTAAGAAGCCATAATTGATGCCTAAAATGGAACAGAGAAATGATTCATCAGAAAATGGTGATGATTATTCGGATAAGAGTAATGATAATATATTCAAGATGCCTATCATATTTAGGGAGGATTTGATCATGAAAAAAGGTTTTATACTGGCAATTGCCGTTTTTTTTCTAATTTCAATTGCAAGTTGTAGCCTCGATTCGGGTAATACCGGTCTGTCGCCCATCCCATTTGATCTGAAGGGATATGGTGCCGATAAGGTATCGCCGGATAATCCAGGCGCGGAAGTGCTGACCAACCGCAAGAATGCTCTGTCCAACAATTCGAGCCTGAGCCAGGTTCTCCATGAGGATGTAATGCCTGCCCCCCGGCCTAATATCATAATCATACTGGCCGATAATATGGGATACATGGATCCAGGCTGCTACGGTGGCGGCGATGTATTGGGTGCGCCGACGCCCAGGATGGACCAGATGGCCAAGGAAGGCCTGAAGCTGACCTCCTGCTACTCTGAGACGCAATGCACGCCCACGAGGGCTGCGATGCTGACGGGAAGGCTTCCCATCAGAACGGGGATGACCCTCGCCTCGGCTGCGGGATCCAAAGCGGGCATCTCCCCCAAGGAAGTCACTCTCGCGAAGGTGCTGTCAGAGGCCGGATACGATACGGCGATGTTCGGCAAGTCACACCTGGGGGATGTCAATGAGAGCCTGCCTCAGAATCTGGGATTCGACTATTTCTTCGGGATACTGTATCACCTGAACACCTACAGCCTGAAGGACCGCATCGGCTACGATCCAAGCTGGGAGGCGCCGGATCCATATTACGGAATTGTGACCGCCAAGAAAGGCGAGGACCTCAAACTGGTGGAGCCGCTGAACACCACTGCTCTGGGGCTAGTCGATGAGCAGGTCACAAACAAGGCCGTCGAGTACATCGAGAATCAGACAAACTCAACAAAGCCGTTCTTCATATACTTGGCTTTGGCCCGGACGCATTTCCCCAGCGTTCCCAACTCAAAGTTTGCCGGAAAATCCAGCAAAGGCCCATACGGCGATGGGGTAATGGAGACCGACTATCACATCGGCCAGGTTCTTGATGCCCTCGCCGCCGCCGGTAAGGATAATAATACCGTGGTGGTCTTTACGAGCGATAACGGACCGACCCTCGACCAGTGGCCGGATTCGGGATTCTCGCCCTTCCGGGGAGGAATAGGCACAGCCTATGAAGGCGGAGTGCGCGTTCCCTGCATCTTCCGCTGGCCCGGAGAAATCCAGGCAGCAAGGACCTCCAATGAGAT
>DAONES010000158.1:0-3955 GCA_035403205.1 Methanothrix sp.
CGCTGGATGTCTCGAAGATCGTCCTCAGCCTCAGCTCGCTCTGCCTCAGATCTTCTTCGGCTTGCTTTTTTTCGGTGATGTCCTCGACAAATCCCATGAATCTATTTTCTAAAATTTTTGCCGCCGTTACCGACCAGATCCTTCGCACTCCGTTCTTGGTCAAATAAGGAATCTCCGCGAAAGCACGGCCATCTGCCTTCAGCTTTTTAAAATGGTTGAGGCCGGCATCCCACCCGTCAGATGGCAAGAGATCTGGAATGCTCATTTTCCGCAGCTCAGACTCATCATATCCAGTGATCTTGCTGGCCATTGGATTTACCTGAAGGATCCTGCGATTTTCGTCGATGATAAAAACACCATAAGGAGCATTTTCTAGATAGCTGCGGTAACGCTCCTCGTTCTCTCGCAAAGCCTCTTCCGCACGCTTGCGCTCCGTGATATCGGCGAAGATGCAGGCGAACTGGTTTGTAGAGGTTCGAAAGGCCCTCACCTCAAAGTGCTTTTTAAATGCAATAGAATAGCTCTCAAAGAACGCAGGCTCCCCTGTGAGAGCTACCTTCCCATAGGTTTCAACCCAGCAGTTTTCGGTGTCAGGCAGGACTTCCCGCACTCGGCGGCCGATAAGGTCCTTCTTTAGTAGGCCGGTCATGCGTTCGAAGGCCGGATTCACATCCAGAAATCTGTAGTCGATGGGCCTGCCCTGGTCATCGCAGATGATCTCATGCAGAGCAAAGCCATCCAGCATCTCCTGAAATAGCGTCTGGTAGTTATGCTGGGCTTGCTTTGCTTCGGTAATGTCGGTTGCTATGCCGGCGACCGTAACCCGTCCGTCCGGATGGGTGTAGGACGAAATCCTGGAGCGGATCCAGAGAATTGTACCGTCGGCCTTTAGCATGCGATATTCTGCGGCATCATCCGCTGCTTCATCCGCCTCGGCAGATTTAGCCGCTTGAACCGCTTCGACTGTTTGGGCTGCTTGGACTGCGTTCAGCAGCATCCTTTGCATGGATGGCCGGTCATCGGGATGGATATATGAAACGAATTTTTCGATGCTGCCGTTAACGCTTCCCATCGGCAGACCCAATAGCCGGTCTGCGACGGGAGAGATGCTGGAGCTGAGGAGCTCACCTCTGGCATTGACATCATATCGCCAGACGATCTCGGACATCATCGAGATCATGTCATTGTCCATGATTATCACTAATGATTAGTTCTGGTTGATACATCTGTTGGAAGAATTGGCTTGATTTTTGTCTCTGTCCTACTGCATTATGTGGCTCTGTCCTGGAGCCAAGGTGCTCCGCGAGTGATGTTCAGGGATCACATTTATATTTCAATGCGCCTTTTCTACTGCCAGGGTGTGAGGCGCAAAGATGAGATTGGTGCTTTTTTTGATGCTGCTGGTGCTGGCGGGCGTAGCTGCAGAAATTGCTGCTGTAAACGCAGATGATGCTACGGATAGCGCACAGGCTACGACGAATGACCGGCTGGCTCAGAACTACACTGAGCACTCCTGGATATTCGTTAACGGCTACATGGAAGAGTCGAGGATACTGCAGACTCAGACCGGGTTTAATGGCCAGAAGATGGCCCTCACCACCAGCGGAAGCGGAATGGCTACCAGGACCATCGATTCGGAGGTCTACCGGGATTCGAATATGGATGAAGCATCGCTTACCATCTCTGCCAATTATGATTATCGGCCATATGTTCCCCCGCTCACCCAGAGCGATCTCCGAAATGCCCTCTGCGCCAAGAATTACGAGGTCGGTTCAGTCTTTTCCGAGACATACAACATCGACAAGGATCTCATTAAGGATACTAATATTTATCAGAACGATAGCTTCTCGGTTTATCAGGTCAGCTCTGAGATCCAGGGAACGGCCAGGATCGGCCAACGGGTGCAGAAGAACGCCAATACGGTTCCGTCCTTCATGATGAACGGAATGTACGTGGGCTACGCGCAGATCAGATCTGAGACTATTGTGGGAAACACCTCCGTCCTGACATTGCCCTGTCCGTAGAAAGTCTGAAGCCGTCCGCAAGCGTCCGCAATCCGGGGATCTGTTCCTCCCGACCTATCTTTATGCCACAATTTGAGAGGCTTCGCTATGTGCCGCGGCCACCGCAGCGAGCATCTCCTGCCGCTCCAAAGCGAAATGCAGGTGGCTGGGACAACGGCAATCGGAGCAGCCGAAGCGGGGCACGGCATTAAGCCTTTTTCCGATAGCTTTCGCGATGCTGCACTCCAGGTCTAGGGTGGTCCTGGTGGTGAAGGCCTCCACTAGGCGGGTAGAGGGCAAAAGATAGTCGATATGCCAGCGTCTCGTTGTCTTTGTGCCCTTCAGCACCTGGATGTGGCGGTCCACCCGTTTGAGGCCGCCTGGACCCATCGCTGAGCCGGTGTAAGAATAGTAGCCCCTGGCAAAGTCGATCACTCCCAGAGAGCCGACCGCTATCCTGGATGGCTGCGGCAGGAAGAGCACCAGCGTGTAAATTCCCGGCTCATTTCTTTGCGGCTGCATGCCCCTTCTTTTGAGGGCGCTTATTTGAGCATGATGCTAAGCCGGATGATAAGCATGATTCCATATGGAGGAATCGTGTAGGAAATATACGAGAGACATATTAAGCCAAGTCTTTTCTATGATGACGGGTTAATAAGCTCTTGGTGAAAATTAAATGAAGCTATTATTAGCAGCAACCATGATGCTGATGCTTTCAGCTGTAGCTATGGCTGCATCGGATAGCCAACAGCTTGGTCCTTATGCAGTATCGTTTGACTTGAATGCTAATTATCAGGTTCAGATTGCCCAGCCGGTTCAAAATGAACAGGTTAATGCTTACAGAATGGGTTTGATCGTCGACAATTCTACCCTTGCCATAATCGACATAGCAGATTATGCCGAGCTGGAAGATGCCACATTGAAAGCCCATAAGAACCTCTTGGGATTGAGCATGCTGCGAGAGGGACTTAATGCCACCAATGTTGAAGATATGACAATTGACGGAAAGGAAGGCTTCATGGTCACCAGTGAGCCTTTTGAAGCAGTGGCAGGAGCACCCAGCAATGTCTACCGAGCCATGTACTGGCTGGACAGCCAGGCCTGCGAGTGCGGACCGGTATCTGTAGGCAAGACCAGCGTTGTTATCACCTCAACCTATCCTCTGGAAGTCACCCAGGGACTGCTCTCCAGCCTGAAGGTAGTTCAGGGCCAGGCAGCGACTGCGGCGGCTCCAGCGGCCCAGGGCGGCCAGATTCTGCCCCCTGCTTAGGCTGTTGCCGTTCAATTTTCCAGGAAAATAGCCGCTCGGGAAATGAGGCAAAAGCATCATTTCCCAGCAATTTTCTTTTGTGTATTCGTGATAGTGCAGGCGGCTGCAGATACAAAGATTGCTGCCGTTAACAATAAAGACCCTTACATGCCTTGACCAAATATTGCTCCATTCCCTCAAATATTAATAATAGCTGCAATATGCATAAGATATATAATGATCCAATCCGGCGACCAGTTCATCGCCGGCTGCTCCGGGGGAGTGGTCGGTGCCGTCGTCCCCTGGCGAGGCGCTTTTGCGGGCGTGGCCCCAGCGCACATCTTCCACGCCGCAGGAACGCACAGTCTGCGGGTAGGCGGGCTGGCCTGCAAGGTGGCATACATTCCCAGCGATGCCGATCTGGCCTTCTTTCCCATCCTGGGAGCCTGCAGGCAGACGCTTCTTGCCAGGCCGAAGCTGGGAGAAGCGGAAATGGTAAACTCTCAGCACAGAATGAAATGCCGCATATCCGATACCTCCTGGTCGATTGCCTATGTTGTGCTGCCTTTGGGAAATCTGCCGGGACCGGGAGACAGTGGCAGCCCTCTGATCCAGGATGGCCGGGTGGTCGGCCTTCTGCTCTCGCTTAACATGCACACCTGCAAGGGCATCGCCATCTCTGCGGAGATGATAATGCGGGAGA
>DAONES010000159.1:0-3948 GCA_035403205.1 Methanothrix sp.
CTGGCAGACCGAACCCATCTTTGCCCTAACTGTGGGCTAGAGATGGATCGAGACACCAATGCCAGCCTGAACATTCGCACCCTCGGACTGAGGGGAAGAGCCTATCAAGATCCGACCCCTACTTTGAGAAACCTATCAAAGCAAGTTAGATCGATGACGTAGGAAGCCCTGCTCCTTCAGGGGCATGGGAGGAAGTCACAGGTTAATAGATGGGGCCTAGAATGCTGGGACCGCTATCGCCGATGGTCAGCTGATGTTTTTCCATTGCGTGCTTTGTGGCCCTCATTTTTAGTATTTGGATATATCTTTTCACACCGCCATTCCCTTCGATCATGCCCAGCTCAATTGTTCCATCTGCCAGAAAATGTTCTGCCTGATGCTGCTGGGTGAATTGCCCGGACATCCTGGACTGAGCTGACTCCATTATCAAAAAGGACGTTAGTTCTTCATCCCGAAGATGAGTGAAGAAATTGTAGATTTTTTTCCTCATATCACCCGGATCCGAGATGGAGTAAAGGGCATTTAGAGAGTCAAGCGAAAATAGTGTCAGATTGTCGTATTTTTCCTTAAAAGAATCGATAACTTCCTCTGTGGTCTTGATGAGATCCAGTTCGCTGTCCATCCACTCCTGGCGCATATCCCTATAGTCAAATATATGCAAATTGGCTTCCTCTTTGATCCCCAGGCTCTTCATGTTTCTGAGATGGCTTTCCAAGTTTTGTTCCAAAGTTATGTAGAGGCCATGCTCATCATTGGCTGAGAGATAATTAGCCATCATGCTGAATACCAGGCCTGATTTCAGCGTTCCCTCCGCTCCTGTCACGAGAATTACCGAACCCTTGGGAATATCATCAATGAGTATTTTGTCCAGGCCATTGATTGTTTTCTTCAGCATTGAATCATCTCGATAGCAATATAGATACTTGCTCCAATGCCTTAGAGAAATCTTCGAGTTCTTTTTCTGCAATCTTTCTGCCCTTGGGCGTTAAACTGTACTTTTTGCTTCTCATATCGCCCTTGCTATACTCGGCGTGGAGCAATCCCTCTCCCTCCAGAGTATATAAAACAGGGTATACAGTCCCCTGACTGAGAAAGACATCGCACCTTGAGAAAATCTCCTTAATCAAATCGTAGCCGCACATCTGCTTCTCGACGAGAGATGACATTATGAAGACTTCTCGGTTGGATTTAATAATCCTATCGATAAATTTTTTGCAATTTTCCTCTTGGATATAGCTGAGGTCCGACAAGTTTTGCATAGAGGGCTTCATCGCTTAAGATTGTCACATCCATTTTATTATACCCATCCAAACTATAAGAATATTTTCGTCAACTTAGAAAGTCAGATTTCACTAATCGTTTGTGTTTTTCCTCAGCTCATTCATATTTCGTTCCATCAGTGCCAGCTCCTTTCTATCAATTGCATCTGGACTCACCGGGACGATAAGGATGGCCCTCTGAATTATAATCCATTCCTGCATATCCCTTAGCAGCCTCAATACGGGAGCGGACCCATTCTCGAGGATCAAATGCTCTATTCCGTCCAGGAGTATTACCGGATTTTTGCTCTGCTTTAAAAACTTGATAACAATGTCTGCAATTACCTCGAGATTCATCGGGCTGATGCTCTGAGGGCCATGGTTGCTTATCCAGAAGATCGGAGTGGTTTGCAGAGCATACCTCAGGCGGATATCCTGAGGGGAACGCATGGTGAAGCATAATCCCTGCGCTCGGGAATGATTGCAGACCTTGCAGGTACAGGGCAGCTTGCATCTCTCGCAGCCGATGCTCTCACATCGGAAGGAATCGAGGTACTCACAATCATTGCATCTTCCCTTCACCAGGGAGACAAAGAGCTCAAAGCCGACCTCGGCCTTCAGCTCCTTTATCAGATAGCTGGAGCCTTTGGTCAGATCGCGACATACATGGCTGTTGAGTGGTTCCGTGGTGGGCACAACTGCATGCGCAATCTTGAGCTTGGAAAGGATATTTTTGATCATAACCGTTTGGGAAGCGTGAAAATAAATGTGCTTCCTCTTCCTACCTCGCTTTCCACCCAGATGCGACCTTCATGAGCCTCAATTATTCCCTTAGCGATTGCCAGGCCTAGGCCCATGCGACCTGATTCTCTGGTAAGTGAACTGCCGCTTCCCGTATAGAATTTTTCGAAGATTCTCTGTTGATCTTTTTTGGCAACTCCAATGCCGTTATCTATTATCGATACGCGGATATCTTCCGTCTCATCGGTGATTATTACGTCGATCTTTCCCTTCTTGGGAGTATACTTGATGGCATTGGTGAGAAGGTTATTGAAGACCTGCTTGATTCTCCTGTCATCGCCTTCTACCTCCGGAAGCTCTCCTTCTATGGTAAGAGACACTGACTGCTCCTTCAGCCCGGCAAGACGGCTTAGGTCATCCAGAGCCTTCCTCGCGATAACATCTACCCGGATTAGATATTTGTTTATCTTGAGTGCTTTGGATTCTAATCGGGAGACGTCAAGCATATCCTCGACCAGTCGAATCATATGCTCAATCTGGGAGCTTATTATCGCCACCTTTTCCCGCTGAATGCTCGTAAGCTCGCCGAGCATCCCGCCTTCGAACATCTCCACATAGCTGTTGATCACGGTTATGGGAGTTCTAAGCTCATGGGAAGCTGTGGATATGAACTCCGACTTTATTTCGTCATTCTCTTTCAGCTCGGCAAAGGCATTCTCCAGCTTAACATAGGATTCCCTAAGCTCTTCTTCAAGCCTGGTAAGCTCGGTGATATTCTCCATGAAGATGACCACTTTGCTTATGAACTCTTCATCCTCTTTGAGTGGATAGATCTTATAGAAATAGAACATGCCTCCGGGATATCTGATCTGATCTCCATCAAAAGGAACGCCTGTCAGAAAAACCTCTCGAATTTTGTCGATTATTCCGGTTTTTTCTATGAGCATGGATGGAATTACCCGGGACAGTCTCTCTCCCAGGACATCCCTCTCCCGCTTGGCGACGGATTTGGCATAATAGTTCCTATTTGCGTAGAGAACTTCCAGGCCCCTGTTTACGACAATGATGGTGCTGGGTATCGCCTCAATTATTTCTTCCTGATATCCCCTTACTGATTCAATCCCTTTCATTTGTAGGCACCAGTGAGTTAATCGAGCTCATCAGCTCTTTTATCTTAAATGGCTTTATAATAAATTTCTTGGCTCCTGCGAGCAGGCATTCATTATCCAATCCGCTCTTGCCTACTGCAGAGATTACAATAATTTTCGCGGATGGATCCATTTCCAGAATTTTCTTGGTTGCGCTGATCCCATCGAGTTTGGGCATTAAGATATCCATTAAAACAACATCCGGCTGAACCTCCGAATATCTGGTCAGACCTTCTTCGCCATTTTCCGCTACGTATACCTCGCATCCGTAGGCTTCGAGAATGTCCCTGAATGCCTTAAGCATCTCCGGAGCATCATCAATTATAAGTAGTTTCATAATTCACCTCTGAACCATGACATCTATTATAATCTGTTTGATCCCATGATACCGACGGATATTATTTCTTTTCCTAAAGTTTATAGCTTGTTAACTTTCAATTTTTGAAACAAATATAGAAAAACAATTGAGACAAAATTCAGAAGATGAAAGAGTATTTTAGGCCAAACATTACATTCTATGTTATTGTACGAAAGTGCCTGGGAGGAAATTCGTACAGATGCGCTCAGCCAATACAAATGTGTCAGACACAACGGACAGGAGTAAGGATAGGAAATACCTCCTGCTATCTATCTCCCGTCCTTTGTATAAAAAAGCACAGCAATAATTTCCATTAAATAATAATCCTGGAGATTGCTCAGGATAATCTAAAAGGAGTAGAGAAATATGGTAACAGCAACACCGGACGCATCAAGTCTTGCCGAAGTCCTGGACAGGATTCTCGACAAGGGTATCGTTGTCG
>DAONES010000160.1:0-3913 GCA_035403205.1 Methanothrix sp.
CATTGCCAGAATGCAGACATCTCCCAGCTGCCCAGAGAGACCGGACAGATACCGGGAGAATTCGTGAGCCCAGAGAGCGTGGTTAGAGAAGCCTGTGCCCTCGGCTGCCAGTCAATCGCCTACACATATTCCGAGCCCACCGTCTTCTTCGAGTATGCCTTTGATGTAGCCACCCTCGCCCATGAGGCCGGACTGAAAAATGTCTTTGTCAGCAACGGCTACATGAGCCGAGAGGCAGCAGAAAAGATCATGCCCCTGCTGGACGGCATAAACATCGACCTCAAAGGCGACGATCAATTCTACCGAAAGATCTGCGGAGCAAAACTTGAGCCGGTAGAGCAGAATATCGAGCTCTTCTGCAAAAGCGGCGTTCATGTGGAAGTAACGACCCTCCTCATCCCCGGCCTCAATGACTTTGAGGCAGTTCTGGCTGACCTGGCTGCCTTTCTGGCAGATGTAAGCGTTTATATGCCCTGGCATATCTCTGCCTTCTATCCCATGTATAAGATGAGAGATGTTCCTCGGACGGGTGCGGACTGCATTCACAGAGGAATAAAAGCGGGACGCGAGGCTGGACTGAAATATGTTTATGCAGGAAACCTCGCCGGAGAGAGCGATGATACCATTTGCCCGGAATGCAAAGAGGTCCTCATAGAACGGTCTGGATACCGGATCCTCAGGAATTCCGTGATCGATGGGCATTGCAGCAAATGCAATTCGCCTCTTTATGGCGTTTGGAGCTGTCCCTTGAAATCCGATCAGGGAAATCTGCAAAACTCTTAAGTATCGGCCAGTAGGAATGGACATTCCATATGCCATTTTGCTCTGTAGAAGAAGCAATCTCCGACCTGCAATCAGGCCGCTTCATCATAGTCCTGGATGATGAGAATCGTGAGAACGAGGGGGACCTGTTGATGGCTGCGGAAAAGGTGACTCCCGATGCCATCAATTTCATGGCCCGTTTCGCCCGCGGACTGATCTGCATGCCAATGACCGCGGAAAGGCTGAGGGAGCTTGACTTGCAGCTCATGACCGCCCAGAATTCAGAATCAATGGGCACGGCATTTACGATCACAGTAGACGCCAAGGCCAATACCACCACCGGCATTTCCGCTTTTGATCGGGCCACGACGGTCAAGACTCTTATAGATCCCATGACGAAGAGGAGCGATATCGTCACTCCCGGTCATCTCTTTCCCTTGCAGGCCAAAGAGGGAGGCGTCCTGCGGCGCACCGGCCATACCGAGGCGTGCGTGGACCTGGCAAAGCTGGCGGGACTCTATCCGGCAGGCGTCATCTGCGAGATCATGAATGAAGACGGCAGCATGGCCAGGCTGCCACAGCTGCAGATATTTGCCGGGCAGCACGGCATCAAAATGCTGACCATCGAGAGCCTCATCAGCTACCGCATGCAGCGGGAGAAGCTGATTCGCAAGGTCTCGGATGTGAGCATGCCCACGGAGTACGGATATTTCCGGGCCATCGGCTACGAGTCAATTCTGGACGGACAGTGTCATGTGGCTTTTGTGGCCGGCGACCCCCAGGCTCCCGATGCCCTGGTCAGGGTGCACTCGGAGTGCCTCACCGGCGATGTCTTCTTCTCCAAACGCTGCGATTGCGGCGAGCAGCTTCGCAAGGCTCTGCACCTCATCAGCGAGAACGGAAATGGGGTGCTGCTTTACATGCGCCAGGAAGGCAGAGGCATTGGACTTGCCAACAAGCTGCGCGCCTACGCCCTTCAGGATGCGGGATCGGATACGGTTGAAGCCAACAATGAGCTGGGCTACCCTGCCGACCTCAGGGATTACGGCATCGGCGCCCAGATTCTGGTCGACCTGGGCATAAAGGAGATCCGCCTGCTCACCAACAACCCCCGCAAAGTGATCGGCCTGGAGGGATACGGCCTGAAGATAGTGGAGCGCGTTCCCCTGGAGATCGAGCCCAATAGCATTAACAGAAGATATCTGGAGACCAAAAGGGACAAGATGCACCACCTGCTTCTCCAGGACAGCGCACCCTAAGAATCCGAACATTTTTATTTTATTTCAAGGAGGATATCTATTGAGAGAGATATGCCTCCTGAATTTTCACCACCTCTGCGGAGTTCCTGGCGGATGCATACTCCTGCAAGGGCTCCTCATTGAGCTTCAAAAACACATAACCCCAATTGAATTTGGAGAGTATCAGCTCCGCCTGCTCCCGTTCCCCTAATATTATCAGCCCCGCGGCCAGTGCTTCTACCGTGGAGAGTTTGAAGGGCTTTCCGTAATTCACCGGATTTGCAGCCACCAGAAACGGCAGCGCTCTCTCAGTGAGCCTAAAGCGCATGAAGACCTCTTCGGCGCGAGCCCAGCTGCAATCCAGCGCCGCCAGACCCTTTGCACCTCTGTCCTCGGGTGAGAGCGCTTTTTGGGAAAAGGGGCTGAGAACTAAAAATGTGCGAATCTGCTCGATTCTATTGGTCAGGACAGCCAGATCGAACCTGGCCAGCTTCTTTCCCGAGCATTTCTTTGGGTTGCATTGATTTGCATGATAGATGAGAAGTTGCATATTGCTAATGGTCTACCGATAATCCTATTAACATTGTGTTCAACAGCTCAAGCAGCCAAGAGCAGGAGCATTCTGATGAGCGAGGTCTCCAAGGAGTACAACTTCAGCGAAGTTGAAAATAAATGGGTACAGAGCTGGGACAGCTCTGTCTATCACTTTGATTGGGAATCGAAAAAACCGCAATACATCATCGACACACCCCCGCCGTATCCTACCGGGGACTTTCATATCGGAAATGCTCTCAACTGGTGTTACATCGACTACGTGGCACGCTATAAGCGCATGAAGGGCTACAATGTCATGTTCCCGCAAGGCTGGGACTGCCACGGCCTTCCGACTGAGGTAAAGGTTGAACAGATAAATCACATCACCAAAAACCAGGTGCCCAGAGAGGAATTCCGGCGGCTGTGCGAGAAGCTGACCTTTGAGGCCATTGAGCGTTTTCATAAGTCCATGGGAAGGCTGGGACTGTCCATAGACTGGTCAAACGAATACGTGACCATGAAGCCGGAGTACTACGGCAAGACGCAGACCTCTTTTGTGCGCATGTGCAGTAGCGGCCAGATATACCGGGCGAACCATCCTGTCAACTGGTGCCCCCGCTGTGGGACTGCCATTGCCTTCGCAGAAGTGGAATATGATTCACGAACCACGACTCTGAACTACATGAGCTTCCCGGCAAAGGACGGCGACATGCAGATCGCAACATCGAGGCCAGAGCTGCTTCCTGCCTGCGTGGCTGTCGCCGTGAACCCTGAAGACGATCGCTATGGCAAGTACATCGGCAAGACGGTCTCGGTTCCCCTATTCAATTACGAGGTTCCGGTGATCGCCGATCCCGTGGTTGACACGAGCTTTGGCACGGGGATAGTCATGATCTGCACCTTCGGCGACAGGCAGGACGTCAGATGGTGGATGGAGCATCACCTTCCCCTGCGCCAGGCCATTGATCGCGAGGGACGGCTTACGGACATCGCCGGGCCCTACAGCGGCCTTTCTGTTACTGAAGCCAAGAAGAAGATCACCCAGGATATGGTCGACCAGGGAATAATCTTCAAGCAGGAGCCGCTCGAGCAGAACGTGGGGCTCTGCTGGCGGTGCAAGACACCAATTGAGATTTTATCCGAGCAGCAGTGGTTTGTCAAGATCAACCGGGAGGAGATCAAGAAGACTGCGGAGGAGATCGATTGGGTTCCGCCTCACATGCAGGTCCGGCTCAGGAACTGGGCAGATTCCATGGAATGGGACTGGTGCATCTCCAGGCAGAGGATCTTTGCCACACCCATACCGGTCTGGTACTGCCGCCATTGCCATGAGCCGATGATCGCCCGCGAGGAGTGGCTGCCGCTTGACCCCAATCAGA
>DAONES010000161.1:0-3907 GCA_035403205.1 Methanothrix sp.
GACACATCGGCATCCTTATTCTCGGCAATGATCGCCAGTCTATTTCTTTTGGGTATAGCTCTGCTCAAAGCTCACCCCTTCTCGGGTCAGATTGAACGCTAAGACAGATGTCTCATTCCTGCTGGTGACCGTAGACGGCAACCCATAAACCAGCAGGTTGGTACTGAAGCCTTCGGGGGCCCGGAAGCAGAGGCTCACGGGAATTGTGGTCCAGTTGCCCTGCAGATATATCTTGACACTGGCATCACCAGTGGAGTTCATCCGCACGAGAGTATTATCGCCATGAGAGATGGTCACAATTCCTCCTCTGGCACTGATGCTCTGATCGATATTCGGAGGAAGAGAGATTTGCATATCATTGGCCACTCCATCCGGGTTGGTGATGTTCAAGCTCAGATAGCTCTCGTTGCTGGTATTGGATAGATTTGCAGTGTAAAAGACCAGAGAAGTTGGCGGCACAGGCTTGTCCACCAGCGATGGCCCATACATGAACAGAACTGCAAGGAGAGACAGCAGGATGGCCGAGCCCAAAATGGTGACCGTTCTGGGCGGCATAGCCATCTTTTTCCTGGCGACGGGCGGCATCTGAATCTCCTTTGCGGGAGCTGACGCCTGAGCGGGCGCAGAAATATCTTTTGAGGCTGCATCCTTGGATGATACTGCTGCATCCTTGGAAGATGCCGCAGATGATACAATAGATGATGCGGCACTCGATGTATCCGATGCGGACATCATCTCATCGAGGACCTCTGGCATATGCAGCGGATAGGAAGGCGGCTTTTGCACTGTAGCCTCATCCTTTGCCTTTGATTCTGCCTTTTGTTCCGTATCGTCCTCTGCCTTGGATTCGGTCTTTTCTTCAATCGCATTTTCAGGTTTTTCTTCGTCAACTGCCGGCGCTTCCTCTGCCACCTCAGCAGCTCGCGATGTTGCTGGCCGGCTCTCTTCCGTCGTCACGGAGCTGTCCGGAATTGGCGCCGTCTTCCTTCTAGTAGGAAGGACTACTGTGCCCTCATCGAAGTTGAGGATCAGATCGGTATATATTCCGGTAACATCCACGAACCTGAGCGCCCGCGGAACCAGGTAGGAGACGCCGGAAATCTTGACCTCTTCGAAGAACTCGGTGTTCTTCATCAAACGATCCTTGAAGGCGTAAACCGCCCCGCTTTCCATCTTTGCGTCTATCTCGCTCAGGCTGGGAAAGCGATCTTCCTGCGCGGCCAGCTCTTTGGTGGCCACAACGTAGGCTTCGAAGAAAACGCGACTCATTCTGTTGAGCCGATTGGTGTAGCGCCTATCGAAGAGAAAGGAGAAGCCTTCTCCTTTGAGCTGCAAGCACTCTTCTCGCGAATGCCGCCAGGCAGAAAACGATACATCCATCAATGGATGATATCACCAAACCAAATAAGTATTTTATGTTTGGAGCAGGGCTGAGATGGGGCGAATTGGATGGAAATGTGCATCAAGGATGCGAGTATGTCTCATATCAATCTCGTATGACAGGTATCTTTAAATCTCGCTGGCTTAACAATAAGAGTCCAATGAAGCATTTGGGATTGGGGCACATTCTTCTGCTCATTGGGATGGGGTTATTATTGGGACAGGCGGCTGCTGAACTTACTGCCTTTCAGAGCCTGACGCCATCGGCAACCGTTGGTCAGATGGTCACGGTAACCGTATCGCTTACCTATAATGGACAGACGCCTACTCAAGCAGTGGTCACGCCGAGCCTTCCCTTCGGACTTGTCGCGAACGCCGGGCAGCAGAGCACCGACCTTTATCCAGGAGTCACTCAGCAGATCAGTTACCCGCTTACTGCAGAGCAGAGTGGATCTTATTGGATCGTTTCCGATATCAACTATGCGGAAGGAGGAGCATGGCGCAATCTTCGGTTGGAAGCACCATTTACCGCCGTTGATTCAACGCCATCCGCGCCTCAGCAATCGCAGCAAGTTCCATTGCCCGGCATGACACCAGGCATGGGACAGGATGGATCTTATCCTGGTGGATCATATCCCGGTGGTGCTGACCAAACTACAGATCCGACCATAATGCCACAAGACGGCGGTCTGCCTAACAAAAAACGGCCAGGAAATATGAATCCCGCCAATCCCGGAACTGAGCCTGGCAATAACAATGATGAGCCAGGCAATTCCGGCAGCGAAGGCAGCGGACAACAAGAACAAGGATCTACGCAGGGAGAAGCATCTGCATCATCCGAGACTGGCCAAACGTGATACAATGGCTTGCAGATTATTCTTTAAAAATTTTTAGAATTTTTATAGGTTCTTTTTATATTTATCTATGTCCAGATCGTCGCGTGTAAAGAGGGCTTGCAGATTCAGTCCCAGTCCAGTTATTGCTTCCCTTCCGCCCTCCTGTCGGTCCAGTATGGCGAGAGCCTGCACCGGCTGATACCCGGCTGCTTTGATGCGATCGACGGCTCTGATCAGGGATGCTCCCGATGTGACCACATCCTCCACTACTGCCACCATAGCGCCTTTTTCCAGAGCGGGGCCCTCTACAAAGCTCATGGTTCCGTGCTTTTTAGGCTCTTTTCGCACAATCAGGCCGGGGAGGCCTCTCTTTTGAATGTGGCTCAGAACCGATATGGCCGAGACAATGGGGTCTGCGCCCAGAGTAAGGCCGGCAACTGCAGAAACCTCCGGACGGATCATCTCCAGCATCAGGCTGCCTGTGAGGAAAGCTCCCTCCGGGCTCAGGGTTACACGTTTGCAGTCCATGTAATAGTCGCTGATCTTGCCTGAGGACAGGGTGACCGGCCTCACCTCAAGGGACCTTTCCTTGAGCATCTCCAGGAGCCTCTCTTTATCATTCATTGGTAATCGCCTTCGTTTTTATGAGTGCCATCATTTTTTATGTGTATCATCATGAGCAGTATCATCCTGTGCGGCGGCAATAATTCTTGCGCCTTTTTTGATATTTCTCTGCGCTCTCTTTATCTCCTCCAGAGTTCCCAGGTCGGTTCCGTCCAGCAGGTAGAGACGCGCCCCATCCCAGTCTGCCATACCCAGGAGCGGCCCGCGCATCTCTTCTACCGGCTCATTGAGGGGCAGGCCGCCGCAAAGGCCGTTGAAGGCTGGCGCGACAACGATCTCGCTATCCCCGAAAAAACCGTAATGCTCCTCAAACGCGCGACTGGAGAGCCTCGCTTTTGCCCAGACCGGACGGGAATAAGAGTGGCCGAGAGGATCATAGAGCCTTATCGCCGGGTGCAGGTGACCGGCCACCAGGCTTTTTGCGCGCATGACCCTCTCATCAGGCCAGGTGTGACCGTGAAAATAGCCCACACCATCCAGGACGAAGCCGGAAGCGGAACGCACCCGCGCGCCCTGGGGCGCCATGTCCGCAAGATTGCTGTCGTGATTTCCGGGAACGATCTCCACAACAGTTCGATCGCAAAGCCGGCGCAGGAATTCGGGCACCTCCCGCTTCTCCTGCCAACTTGTCCTGGGAACATTATGTTTTATATCTCCCAGGAGCAGGAGCCGGTCCGGCTTCGTCTCCTCCAGAAATACCAGGAGAGAAGCGAGGATCTTCTCGGTCTGGCTGGGAATAGAAACGCCTCCTAGCCAGAGCTCATGCTCAAGGCCCAGGTGAAGATCAGCCGCCACCAGGACGCGCTCCTCGCCTTCTACCAAGAGAAGTGGAGCGTCAAAGATCGGGGTGATTGATCCGGCAATCAATAGAGGAGCCCCTTGAGGGCCGCGGCCAGCTCTTCAAGACTCGATGTCACCGCTCGGCAGGAGCATTCGATCATGAGGTTCACCCGTGAGCTGTCAGTCTCTCCGGCACGGCGAAAATCGGTCCTCAGCCCCAGGACGCTCTTTCCCTGCATGAAGAAGCAGCCGATCTCCCAGGCGGTGCCGTCGTCCACCTGGGAGCC
>DAONES010000162.1:0-3901 GCA_035403205.1 Methanothrix sp.
TTCCCGTGGATCTGGTGAAGATCGTCAGCGGATTGGTTTTCATCCTCTTTGGACTGCTGATATTGAAGGGCGACAGGGATGACGGCACGGCGGAGAGCAACCTCTCTGCAAAAAGGGCCTTTGCTTCAGGATTCACCATGATCTTCCTCTCAGAGTGGGGAGACAAGACCCAGATCGCTTCCGCCCTCTTTGCTACAGAATACGATCCTGTAATGGTCTTTATCGGCGTCATGATTGCGCTTCTGCTTCTCTCAGTCATGGCCATATTCCTGGGTAAGTTCCTGTCCAGCCGGATCGACCGCAGAGCCATCACGAAAGTGGGCGGCGTGCTATTCCTGCTGATCGGCATGTCTTTTATGCTATCTGCTGCCATGTCATCGGCGATCGTCAGTTTACTTTGAAAAAAAGTTGACAAAAAAATGCCCTGCAATCGTCCGCAGGGCACTTATGACTTACAGGATTTACAGGATTATCTCTATATCCAGCTCTTCTGCCAGCTCTTTGTAGCGGTTCCTGATGGTAACCTCGGTCACGCCTGCCACATCTGCCACCTCGCGCTGCGTCCTTCTGTCCCCGCAGAGGATAGAGGCGATGTAGATCGCAGCCGCGGCCACGCCCGTGGGTCCGCGCCCGCTGGTCAGCTCCTTTTCGGCAGCCTGACGGAGAATCTCAATTCCCTTGGCCTGCACCTCGCCCTTCAGATTAAGACCTGAACAGAAGCGGGGGATGTAATCTATGGGGCTGGTGGGCATAAGCTTGAGTGCCAGCTCTCTGGAGACGAATCTGTAGGTCCTGCCGATCTCCTTTCGAGAGACTCTGGAAACCTCTGCGATCTCATCCAGAGTTCTGGGCACATTGCACTGCCGGCAGGCGGCATAAAGCGCCGCCGCCGCCACTCCCTCAATGCTCCGCCCGCGAATGAGGTTCTTGTCCACTGCCTTTCGATAGACTACCGCAGCCGTCTCCCGCACATTCCTGGATAAACCCAGGGCAGAAGCCATTCTGTCCAGCTCCGATAGAGCGAAAGCCAGGTTTCTCTCCGTGGCATTGCTGACTCTGATGCGCCGCTGCCACTTCCTCAGCCGGTACAGTTGGGCACGGTTCTTGGAGGAGATGGTCTTGCCGTAGGAGTCCCTGTTCCTCCAGTCGATCATGGTGGAGAGGCCCTTGTCGTGGATGGTGTAGGTCATGGGCGCTCCCACTCTTGACCTCTTCATGCGCTGGTCATGGTCGAAGGCTCTCCACTCCGGACCCTGATCGATGAAGTTCTCATCGATGACCAGACCGCAATCTGAGCAGACCAGCTCCGCCCGCTCATAGTCGCGCACAAGGGTGTGGCTGTGGCACTCCGGGCACTCGACGGTGAACTTCTCGAACTCGTCTACCTTCTCTTTCTCGCGCTTGAGCCGGGTCCTCTCCTTGAGCTTTTCCGGCTCTACCCTCTCTATCTCTCTCAGCTTCTCAATTTCTTCCACTTGCTATCTCTCCCCGGCGCCTCGTCGATATAGAGCTTCTTTCCGACGTGGGCAGCGGCATCTACACCTCTATTTGGTCGAACGATGATGTACGGATGATCAATGGGGCCGAATATATCGAAGACTTTTCCAACTCTTGTCCTTTTCTGATCCACAACCCAGGAATTCGATCTAGGGATATCTGTTTTAGTTCCATCAGTCTGCTCGCTTTGAAGAATTAACTTGTTCTGTATAACATGAAGAGCGGTGCCTAATCTCTTCACGAGGCCACCTCATCTATATAGAATACTGAACTAGTATTTAAGCATTCCGAAAACCATTTATAAATGTCTGCTGAGCAAATCGCCTAAAGATTTATCATCCGGGCGGGCAACTATTGGCATGATGTTTGAACAGCTTCCCACCGTACCCACATCAGAAGAGCTTCTGGATAAATCATTCCGGCGTGCCTCCCGTGCCAGTGACGACGAGTCAATGGTCCAGAACGCCGGCAATATTCTCTCAGACAATCTCAGCAATCTGATTCGCAAGTTTCCGTCATTTGAAAAGCTGCCCCCATTTTATCAGGAGATGGCGGACATAATTGCGGGCGTTGACAAGATCCGCATCAGCCTCTCCCGCCTGAGCTGGGCTTCCAGGCAGATCAAGCTGATCACCCGGGAGTACACCGGCAAGATCAGAAGGTCACGGGGCCTTGACACCTCCCCGGCGAGAAAGTCGGCCTTCGGGCGCTACTCTTCGGTCATGAGGTCCATCGATAAGGACCTGAAATTTCTCAATAAAGCTCGGAACCTTCTGCGCCAGATGCCGACCATAGACCCGGCGGTGCCGACCATTCTCATCGCCGGCTATCCAAATGTCGGCAAGTCAAGCTTCATTGTCCAGGTCACCGGCGCCCGGCCAGAAATCGCCAGTTATCCATTCACCACGCGGGGCATCTTTGTGGGCCACTTTCAGCGAGGCGAGCAAAAGTATCAGGTGGTGGATACGCCCGGACTGCTCGACCGGCCCCTGGAGGAGAGAAATGATATTGAGCGGCAGACGGTGGCAGCACTGAACCACCTGCAAGGGGTCGTTCTCTATATTCTTGATCCCAGCGAGCACTGTGGCTATCCCATCGCGTCCCAGCTCGCTCTGGCCGAGGACCTCAAGAACTGGCTAAAGCTGCCGGTTCTTGTCACTGCCAATAAGGCTGACATTTTGAGGTGGAGTGGCGAGAGCGATATGCTGCAAATGTCCACCGAGACCGGCCAGGGCGTCGGAGAGGTGCTGGATAAGCTTGTCAGCTTGCTTGACGGCATGCCGCGCTATGTTGCTCCGGAACCTGATCAAAATGAAGAGCCAATAGTCCCCAGCCGGAGAACATAAAGCCGCTCGAAGAAGCATCCCTCATCTGCCACCACCACCGCAGAGAGTCCGGCAGATGCCGCCGCCTCCCGCACCTCGGCGAGGCCGGTTAGGCTTGATATGAGCAGCAGCGCTCTGCCGCCGGGAAGAAGGTGCCCGGAAAGGTCGGCGATGAACCGATCCACTGTCTCCCTGCCGCTCTTTCCCCCGTCCAAGGCGCGGTCTATCCAGTGGCCGGTCCTCTCCTCTGGCAGAGTGGGAAGGTATGGGGCATTGAAGAGCACCAAATCAAAGCTTCCTTTTATTCCCGAAAACAGATCCGCCCTTATGACCTCAACCCCCCTTGCCCTCGCCGCCCGGGCTGCATGGGGATTGATATCCGTGGCCAGCAGGCGAGCGACCCTAGGCCTCAGCTCCTGGGAGATCAGGCCGCTTCCGCAGCCGATCTCCAGCACGCTGTCCGATGGCCAGGTCTCGGAGAGGGCAGCCCTGAGGAGGAGGAAGGTGTCCTCGGCGGGAGGGTAGACTTCGTCGTAGTCGATGGGGGCAGGGGCGGCGAGATTGGGGGTCATTAATATTTGGTCAGGGGCTCACCAGGTAAGCAAATAGCTCATTGGCATCTTTGAAAGCCTTGCAGCGGCCCTCTGCATAATCCTCCAGGCCCTCTCTGATGCCATCGAGGAACTCCTGCGCCATCCTCGAATTGTGACCTTTCAATTCGCTCTCTCCATTTCCTTCCAAAAAGCAAGTTCCGCTCTGCCCTCAGGCGGAACCTGCCAGCCTCTTCTTCTCAAGCTCCTGCAATTGAGCCACCCTCATCTTCACCACATCCATGGCATCCTCAAAGAGCTTTCTGTCGATCTCGATGCCGAAGAATTTCCGCAGCTTCTCGGGCGGGGTCATGCTGGTTCCGGCGGAGAGATAGGCCACGTAGTCTTCATTGAACTTCTTCGGATCTTCCTTATACATCTTGAACAGTGACAGGGTTATGGCTTTGGAGAGGGCATAGCTGAAAGTGTAGTAATTGTTGGTCAGATAGATGTGGCTGATGTAGGTCCACTGGGCGCTGTCCTCAGGAT
>DAONES010000163.1:0-3884 GCA_035403205.1 Methanothrix sp.
ATAGTGACCGCCAGGGCCACCGGGGCTCTGATCATGGGAGCATATCTGATCTCCATAAGCTCTGGCTGGGTTAAGGCGGGAATGTTCTTGATCCTCCCCGAGATCGCGGCGATTATCAGGAGGCCGGCGACATTGGGAAAGACCCAGATCCATATCGATCCCACGCCTATGAGCAAGAAGAGTCCCGTGGCTAAAAGCAGCGCGCTCGCCGTGATCCATGCGGAGGCTGCGGAAAACCCAATGGTAATCGGCCCCAGCTCTCTTCCAGCCAGCCAGAAGTCGGTTACAGACTTTTGCTGCCGGGAAGAATACAGACCGATGCCCAGTAAGACCGCAATGTAGATGGCGAGAAATACCAGAAATAACGAATAAGCATCCAAGGTTTTTTCCACCCCTGGCGGCTAGTATTTTGTGGTATTTAACTTATAGGACGGGACGATCTTTCAGCGGGAGCAACTACTTAAGCGCAGAAGTAGCAGCAAAACCGAATTGTGAGGTTATCAAATGAGGAGCGATGTCACCAAAGTGGGCAGAGAGAGAGCGCCTCACAGGGCTCTCTTAAAGGCCACCGGCCTGTGCGATGAAGAGATCCGTCGTCCCTTCATTGGGGTTGTCAACTCGTTTAACGATTTTATCCCCGGGCATATCCATCTTGACAAACTTGGAGAAGCCGTAAAAGCGGGCATACTCTCCGCCGGAGGAGTTCCCTTCGAATTTCAGACCATCGGCGTCTGCGACGGCATTGCCATGGGCCATAGAGGCATGAGATACTCGCTGCCCAGTCGCGAGCTGATCGAAGACTCAATTGAGATCATGGCAGAGGCCCATCAGCTCGACGGACTGGTAATGATTCCCTCCTGCGACAAGATAGTTCCCGGCCATATCATGGCGGCAGGAAGGCTGAACCTGCCCACCATCATGATCACGGGCGGGCCAATGATGCCCGGCTTTGCCTGCGATAAAGAGCTGGATCTGATCAACGTCTTTGAGGGCTGGCAGGCAGGAGGCAAGACGCTGGAGGCCCTGGAGGAGATGGCCTGTCCGGGCGCTGGATCGTGCGCCGGCCTGTTTACTGCCAATACCATGGCCTGCCTCACCGAAGCTATGGGCCTGTCCCTGCCCGGCTGCGCCACCACCCATGCGGTTGACGCGCGAAAGATACGCATGGCGAAGCTTTCCGGCATGAAGATCATGGAATTGGTAAAGCAGGGAATCACCGCCCGGCAGATAGTGACAGGCGATTCTCTGGACAATGCCATCCGGGTGGACATGGCCATCGGCGGGTCCACAAATACCGTCCTGCACGTAATGGCCATAGCTGCGGAGTTCGGCCTGGATCTGAACATCGAGCGCTTCGACCAGCTGAGCCGCGAGACGCCTCATCTTGTCAACCTGAGGCCGGGCGGTCCCTACCATATTCTCGATCTGGAAAGGGCAGGGGGAATTCCTGCGGTAATGAGTCGGCTTGGGCCACTGCTTCATCTGGATTCCCTGACAGTCACCGGCAGGAAGCTGGGCGAGAACCTGGCTGCCTTCAGCCCGGTCAATCCCGAGACAAACAGGGCGGTCATAGCCACGCTGGAAGCGCCTGTGCATGACCAGGGCGGAATCGCCATAATGTTCGGCAACCTCTCGCCTGAAGGTGGTGTGGTCAAGCAGACTGCGGTGTCTCCATCCATGTTCAAGCACACCGGCCCGGCCAAGGTATACGACTCAGAGGAAGAGTCCATGAAAGGCATCGTAAACGGAGAGGTAAAGGCCGGAGATGTGGTAATAATAAGATACGAAGGGCCCAGAGGCGGTCCGGGCATGAGAGAGGCACTAGCGCCTACCTCTGCCATCGCGGGAGCTGGTCTATCCGAATCCGTGGCCCTCATCACCGACGGGCGCTTCAGCGGCGGAACCCGGGGCCCGTGCATCGGCCATGTTTCCCCTGAAGCCGCGGTTGGCGGACCCATTGCCCTTGTTGAAGATGGAGACATGATCTCTATAGATATCCCTGCCCGGAAGATTGATCTGCTTGTTGATCCCGGCTTACTGGAAAAGAGAAAGAAGGCGTGGGTCCCGCCCGAGCCAAAGATAACGAGCGGCATTTTAGCCCGCTATAGAAGCTCGGTCACCTCCGCCAGCAAAGGCAGTGTCCTCAGATGACGGGATTGAGGTGCTTTGTGGCGGTAGAGCTTCCCCAGCCCATGCGCGAGGAGATCGGACGCCTGCAAAGCCGGATCGCGACCAATGGTCTGCGGCTGGTGAGGCCAGAGCTGGTTCACGTCACCATAAAGTTCCTTGGAGACGTGCAGCGAGAAGAGGTGGGAAATGTTACAGGCGCCCTGGGAAAGGTCAAAGCATCGCCTTTCCCGGCAAAAGTTCAGGGAATGGGCGCTTTTCCCGGTCGAGCGGTGCGCGTCGTATGGCTGGGCCTCACGGGAGACTTTCAGGAGCTATACAGCAATGTGCAGCAGGCCCTGGGGCCGCTGGGATTTGCCCCCGAGGATCGAGGCTTCTCTGCGCACGTAACCCTGGGCAGGGTAGCTCGACCAAGCCCACAGATGAGCCGGCTTCTGGGTGAGAGGATTGCTGAGTTCTCTTCCCTGGACCTGGGGGGGTTCAATGTGGACAGATTCTACCTCAAGAAGAGCACACTCACATCGGGAGGGCCGATCTACGAAAACCTGGCCGAGTTCCCTCTCTGAAATCCAGGAAATCGTTCTCGACAGGGTCAGGCCCGGACAGCCTGACAGAAAGAGAATTGCCGATACCTCGGCGGCAATTATCGCCCGGGTCGAGGATCTGGCAAGAGAGCGGAGCCTACCGCTGCGGGCCATGCTGGTGGGCTCAGCTGCCAGAGGCACCTGGCTATCCGGGGATCACGATCTGGATATCTTCCTGGCAGTGCCTCCGGAGGAGAGCCTGGCCGAGGCCCTGAATATCGCCAGGATTGCTGCTCCCCATTATGAAGAGAAATATGCCGAGCACGCCTACATCCATGCCCGGATGGATGGCTTTGAGGTCGACCTGGTTCCCTGCTACCTGGTGGCTGACGCTTCCCACCTGAAATCGGCAGTGGATCGTACCCCCTTTCACACTATATATGTGAGCAGAAAGATCGCGGGCAAAGAGGATGATGTTCTGCTCTTAAAGCAGTTCATGAAAGGCGTGCAGGTCTACGGATCCGAGCTGAAGATAGGGGGATTTTCCGGATACCTGGCAGAGCTGCTCGTCCTCTGCTACGGCTCATTTTCCGAAGTTCTCAGAGCGGCATCCTCATGGCGCCCAGGCATGCGCCTGGACCTGGAAGGGCACGGCACCGAGAAGCACAATGAGCCGCTGATCATGGTAGATCCGGTGGACCCGAAGAGAAACGTGGCAGCAGCACTGACTCTTGACAGGATGCTCCAGTTCGCTGTGGCTGCGCGCTCTTTTCTGGCTGGGCCGAAGATCGATTTCTTCTTTCCGCCGTCGGTGCTGCCTTTATCCGATGAGCAGCTCATCTCCGAGCTGAACAGCCGAGGAACAATGCCCATACTCATCGATTTTGCCGCGCCTGATGTGGTGGAAGATGTGCTCTATCCTCAGCTTCGCAAGGCAGAAGGCTCTATCAGTGCGCTTCTTGAGAGAAGCGGCTTTAGCATGCTGCGCAGCGATGTTTGCACCTATCGCGACAGAGCAGCCATGCTCTTTGAGATGCAGGTCTGGATTCTCTCCAAAACCTTCCGGCGCGAGGGGCCCCCGGCCTGGGAAGCTGAGCACGCCGCCCGGTTCCTGGCAGCTCATCCTCGTCCCTTTTCCGGCCCCTACATCGCCGGGGGCAAAGTTGTGGTGGAAGAAGCCCGCCAGTACACCTCTGCTCGCGATCTTCTCTCCTGCCAGATCGCAAACCTCTC
>DAONES010000164.1:0-3884 GCA_035403205.1 Methanothrix sp.
TACAAGAAGTTCATCGAATATGCAGCAGGCAAAGGCGCGAGCTTTGTCACCACCAAGGAGCTGGTGGAGAGCAGCAAGAATGCTTGATTGATGCCATCTATTTTTTCATTTCAATTTTTTGATCATTTTAAACATCTATCGCTATGCCGAAGAGCTTCTCGAATTTCTCATATTTTGCCCGCGCTCGATAGAGGTTTTGCCTGGTGTAAGGCAAACCCTGCTGGCAGGCTATCATGTCCCTGATCTCAGCCTGCGTGAAGACCGCTTCCAGCTTCTCTCTGGCTATTGAGGATACGCTCGCTTTTTCCGTTTCCGTATAGATTTCCAGGTCACAGTCTCCCTGCCAGTTCCACTGCCTGTCGTAGCACAAGAGAACAAGGTGATCATTGTGGCAATTGGCCGATACCAGCCACTTCGATTCTGTGCGATGATATGCCAGGCTCTCCAGATCCTGATCGCACCGGCTGCAGAATCCGACCGTATTATGTTCTAATGAAACCGGCTCAAGAGTATTTCCTTCAAAAATTAGATTGTGGCTGGATCTCTCAAGTCGGTTCATCTTGACTTCAGGACATCAGCCATGGTATAAATTCCCGGTTCCTTTCCGGCCACCCAATCCGCCGCTCGCACTGCGCCGCTTGCAAACGCCGTTCTGCTGTGCGCCTGATGCTTGATCTCCAGCCGCTCGCCCGATCCTGCGAAGAGCACAGTGTGATCTCCCACAATATCTCCGCCGCGAACAGCGTGCACACCTATTTCTTTTCCTCGCGGCATGATGCCTTCCCGACCGTACACAACCTCTTTCTCGCCCAGAGCGGTCTTTATGGCCTGCACCGTGGCCAGGGCTGTGCCGCTGGGGGCATCTTTCTTCTGGTTGTGATGGGCTTCAATGATCTCAATATCGTAGTCCTTTAGAGCCGCAGCCGCATCGGCAACCAGCTTCCAGAAAACATTCACGCCCAGAGAGAAGTTGGGAGTTATAACGGCAGCCACATGACCGTCAATTGCCTCTTTCATTCGTGAATGCTGCTCAGCGGAAAAGCCTGTGGTTCCCACCACAAGGTCGATTCCAAGACCTGCCGCTGTGCAGACGTTATCCACCGCGGCCCTGGCAATGGTGAAGTCGATGAGAACGTCCGGCTTGCTCTCCTTCAGGACAGACTCCAGCTGGCTGGCATCTCTGACGGCGATGCCTCCGGGGAGGACTGTTCCCGCCCCGATGGCATCCAATCCGGCGACCAGCTGCATGCCCTCAATCTTAGCCGCTTCCTGGATGATCAGAGTGCCCATGCGCCCAAGCGCACCGGTTATGGCGATGCGGGTCATGCTCTCTCGCCCAGCCTCTCCAGCAGCTCTTTCAGGATTTTTTCCTTTTCCGGAGCCATCTGGCCCAGAGGAAGACGCATCGGCCCATTGGCAAGACCCAGATACTTATGAGCAGTCTTGACTGGAATGGGGTTGGTCTCCAGGAACATGGCGCGCACCAGCGGGGCAAGCTCGTAGTGCAGCGACCTGGCCTTCTCCATGTCGCCCTTCAGGATGGCGTCAACCATAGCAACCGTCTTTCTGGGAGCCACATTGGCCACCACTGAGACGACGCCCTGAGCGCCCAAAGACATAGTTGGAAGGGTCAGGTCATCATCGCCAGACAGGACGACAAAATCGCTTCCGCGGGTCTGCTCGATAATCTGAGATTGTTGAGAGAGGCTTCCGCTGGCTTCCTTTATGGCCACGATGTTCTTGACCTTGGCCAGCTTCGCGACCAGTTCCGGCTTGAGATCTATTCCGGTTCTCTTGGGAACATTGTAGAGCACAATAGGAATATCGCACTTTTCCGCGATAGTCTTGAAATGCTCATACATGCCCCGATCATTAGGTTTGTTATAGTAAGGGGTGATCAATAGAGCAGCGGCTGCGCCCGTTTCTGCGGCGTGGCGCGTAAGCTCCAGAGCCTCGCGGGTATTGTTTGAGCCCGTGCCTGCAATGACAGGCACCTTGGAGGCCTCCACAGCGATCTCCACTACCCTTTTATGTTCCTCAAAGGTCAGCGTTGCCGACTCGCCGGTCGTGCCGCAGGGAACTATGCCTGCTATGCCGGTACTGCTCAGGTACTCGATGTTCTTTCTCAGTCCCACCTCATCCAGGCTTTCATCTTTCAAAAACGGCGTGATTATAGCAGGAAACACGCCTTTAAACATCAATCTCAACCTCGCCTCGGCGAGTGCGTCTCTGCCGCATCACATTGGAAATATATCCCGCCACACGATTTCGTATGGTCTTATTTTTGATATCTGTGTACTCTGATACTTTTAGCTTGTTTTGTTCAAAGTCAGGGCTAAATGAGCTTTCGTAGGTTCTCAACAGGTCCATAGCGAAATTCTTGATATAACTAGGCTTAACGCTTCCCATAATCAACACTCCAGCTAGAGCAATCCTTGATGCATCCTTGCCTCATCAATTTATATCTTCCCGTCCTCGGGGAGTGATCAATGAGTGCCAGGGGAGGGATTGCAGTCGGTGCAGCCGGTCCAGCCAGCCACCGCGGCCGCCGCCGACGCATGGCCTACGGGCCCAACTCCTCTTCCCAGACGCATGCTGCCTAAAAGAGCTCTTTCTGCGAACCTTTTCGCCAGCCGGGCAGCCTCTTGCAGGCTACAGCCCTGGGCGAGAAATGAAGTTAATGCTGCAGAATAGGTGCATCCTACGCCATGGTTTTCGCCTGCAACCCGCTCTCCGGGCAGGAGGATGGCCTCTTTTTCGGTCATCAGCAGATCAATGCAGTCCAGGTGTCCACCCTTGATGATTACTGCTTTTGCTCCCGTCTCCAGGATCCTTTTCGCGGCCAGGTCTGCGGTCCGCCTATCGCGAACCACAATCCCGGTCAGAGCCTGGGCCTCAAAGATGTTGGGAGTAACAACCGTGGCCAGTGCGATGAGCTTTTCTTTCAGCGCCAGGACGGCATCGGGCCGCAGCAGCCTGCCGCCCGCTTCCGCCTCGATCACCGGGTCCAGGACGAAGGGAATTTTTCTCTCTCGCAGGTGGTCGGCGACGGCATTCACAACATCGGCAGTGTGAAGCATTCCAGTCTTGGCGAAGGCGACCGGGAAATCATCAGATATCGACCTGAGCTGCTCAGATACGATCTCTGGGTCCAGGCCAAAGACTCTCTGCACCCCCAGGGTGTTTTGGGCAGTGATGGCGGTGATGGCGCAGGTTCCATGCAGGCCGAGAACGCAGAACGTCTTGAGGTCTGCCTGGATTCCGGCCCCGCCGCCCGAGTCTGAGCCGCCGATGGTAAGCACGACTTTTGTCATTCCGTTCATTTCACGAGGACTTCATCTTCTTTTCTGCGGCCTCAATCAATTCCCTGGGAAGCTTATGCTCCTCTGCGATCTTCAGGGCCTTGCGGTACAGTCCGGCATTCATATGCTGATCATAGGACTTGGTGGCCGCTTGCAGGCGCATCTCTTCCGGCAGCTCAAACTCCTTGGCGATCTCGGATGCATTCTTGACCAGGCCGAAGCTCATGCTCTTGTTAAATGCCTGAACTGCAGCCTGCCGCACTAGATCCTGAGGAAGGCCCATCTCCCTGGCGTAGTCGGCAGCCGCTCGATAGAACTCGCTATCGATCTTTCTGGAAAAAGAGCGTTCTGCCGCCTCAAGACGCAGGGCTTCAGGAAGTTCGTACTTTTTGGCCAGGTCCGCGGCCAGGGAGTACTCGCCTTTTTTCATATTCAGGTCGTAGGCCAGGCGCGCTGCCCCCAGCAGCATATCATTGGGCAGGCCGAAATCGGACTTGATCTTGGCTGCCTCCTGGTAGGCACCCAGGTTCATCTTTATGGCAAAAAGCTTCGCAGCTTCCGCCAGATTACTATCCGCCATAG
>DAONES010000165.1:0-3870 GCA_035403205.1 Methanothrix sp.
GGAATAAAATTGCACTTGAGATCTCTTCCGGCCTTCCCAGGCGCCTCATGGCATGAGCCCTGACCAGGCCCTCGAACTTCTCTTTGCCCATCTTCTCAAAAAGTGGTGCCGTAAGCTCAGTCATGACATATCCCGGACAGATGGCATTAACCCGGATATTCGATTCCGCATAATCGATGGCCATGGACTCGGTTAAGCCTATCAAGCCAAACTTGCTGGCATTGTAAGAGGTTCGCGTCCTGAAAGCATTCAGGCCGCCCACTGAAGAGATGTTGACGATGCTGCCCTTTCCCAGATCGAGCATCTGGCTGGCGGCTGCTTTGCTGCAATTGAATGCACCTGTCAGATTGACCTCCAGCGTATCCCTCCAGTCTTTGCTTTGAGTATGAAGGATATCGTTTCGGGATGGATTGATGGCGGCATTGTTCACCAGACCGTAGACCTTGCCTGACAGCTCCTCAATCGATTGGAAGGCCTCATCCACTGCCCCTTCCATAGATATATCACATTGATGGACAAATAACTTGTTGCTGCCACATAATGCCATCCTGGCCCTGTCCAGTTTCGCTCTGTTCCTGCCAAGGATGTGGACGTATGCCCCTTGTGCATGCAGATCCCTGGCAGTCTGCAAGCCTATCCCAGAACCGCCTCCCGTAACCACGATGGTCTTGCCATCGAAGCGACCTGTTGAAATTGACATATCCTAAAATCACCGCCAGTTGCTCGTCGACATGATTCAATCAGTAAGCCATCAATTATTCTGTTCTTCATGGAAACAATTTAGTAATCCCTGAGCGATCTGCTATAATCATGTTCGGACCCAAATCTCATCTCACCTCTCGCGACAATCACCTCTTTATGGAAGATGTGGATTGCTTCGCCCTGGCGCAGGAGCTCGACACGCCTCTTTATGTCACTTCAGAGAGCCGCCTGCGCGAGAATATTCGCGCCTACCACCGCGCTTTTCCAGATGCTGACAAATACTTCGCTGTGAAGGCCAACGGAAACCTGTCCGTTCTGCGCATCGCCGCCCAGGAGGGCATGGGAGCGGATGTATTCTCAGCAGGAGAGCTGTCTGTAGTTCGCATGGCTGGAATTGCCAGAGATATGATCCTTTTTAACGGCAACTCCAAGAGCAGCAAGGACCATGAGCTGATCATGCAGGCTGGTGTGAGAATGTCTGTGGACTCACGCGAGGAGCTGGAGCACCTCTCCCAGACCGCCCGGAAGTCCGGCCTGCAAGGAGAGATCCTCTTCCGTGTCAATCCCGATGTCTCCCCCAAGACCCATCCCAAGATCGCCACGGGCCTGCGGTCCTCCAAGTTCGGCATACCTGCGGAGCAGGTGGCTGAGACCTACCAGAGGGCTATGGAGCTTGAGGGAGTAAAGCCAGTGGGCCTGCACTGTCACATAGGCTCGCAGATTCTGGATACTGCACCCTTCGCCGAGGCGGCTGGCAAGATGATGGACATCGCCGCAGAAGTCACAGCCAAAGGCGGGGCCATCGAGAGAATCGATCTGGGTGGGGGCCTTGGCATTCAATACCATCCGGACAGCCCTGCACCCACTCCTGCAGATCTTGCCGCCGCGATTCTGCCGATAATGAAAGACCGCTGCAGGGATCTGGGAATATCGCCCAGGCTCATTTTGGAGCCGGGAAGAAGCATCGTGGCAGATACAACGGTCATGCTCGCCTCAGTGAACGTGGTCAAGAGAGCCCATGTCAATTTCGTTGCCACCGATGCAGGCTTCAACGTCCTGGCCAGGCCCATGCTCTACGACTCCTATCATCATGTTATCGCTGCCAATCATGCTGGCGAGAAGGCGGAAGAAACTGTCACAGTCGTTGGCCCCATCTGCGAGACGGGAGACATTCTGGCCAAGGACCGCAAGGTACCGCACCTTGCCAGAGGCGATGTTCTGGCATTCCTGGATGCCGGAGCCTACGGCTTTTCCATGGCCTCCCAGTACAACGGCCAGCCCAGACCGGCTGAGGTTCTTGTGTCCGGCAGCAGGGCAGAGGTCACCCGCCGGGCGGAGGACGCCAGCTGCCTTCTGGCCGGCCAGAGAATCCTGCCCAGGCTCATGAAGTGAGTGCCGGGAGCAGGCAAGGAGGGGGATGAGATGACAGAAGGAAGCCATGCCGAAAAGGGGCCGGAAAGGCAGGAAAACGCAGAGATGGCTGAGGCGGCAAAAGCGGTCCAGGAGATAATTGAGCCACTGCGGACGGGCGAGCTGTCAGAGAAGCTTGGAAAAGCCCTGGTTTATGTCCAGTCTGCAGCCAGGGCGAAGAACGCAAAGCAGGCAGACAACTTCATTCGCTTCGCCCATCTGAACCTGGATGCGGCGCTGGCAAAGGCTCTGGAGACGACGGTCTTCAGGCCGCGCCTGGCAAGCAAGAGCGATGAGCAGAAGAAGGCCGCGGCTCTGCAGAAGACCTTCGACCGCATTGACGGTCCTGCCCCGGCCATGCTGGAGCACTATCGCTCCTCTTCCGATCCGCTCAACAAATTTTTAGTGGCCGGACCCTGGGGGCACGAGTACCTCAAGAAGCGCGGGGTGGACCTGGAGCAGTTCGACCGGGAGCTGGTTGAGATGCTGGGCTGCGGAGAGAGCCCGGCGGGCAGGATGATGCAGGGCTATGCAGGGATAAGAAGAGCGATTGCGGAGATGGAAAAGCTTGTCAAGAAAGGACTGTGAGTCCTAACTGGTGCGTCACATTCCCTTGACTTGTTGAAGAAGCGCATTCACTCATGGTATTGGCGCTTTTAATTATTTCTTTTCTCAGACCACGTCATCTGCCACAGGCGAACAGTGCCGTCCCAGCTGCCCGATGCCAGAGTGCGACCGTCGGGGCTGAATGCCACAGAATACTTGGGACTGGATATATTGCCTCATTGGTAATTCCTCTATTCGATACGCAACCACACCATTAATCTGCTTGCGGAAAAATATTTTGGAATGAACCAGTCCCAAACTTTTTGCGGAGCACGGAGAAAATTGCTCTATTGGATCTATCTATCGCCAGCAATATTCTCGGGTCCTATATCCAGGGGAGCGGAAATCATGACGTAGAAACACAGAGAGCGATCAAGGGAACGCAAGTGACAAGATGCGGAAACTCGATCACCAGAAGCGGAACCGGCAGCTCGTTAACGCATATAAGAGCGGTTCAATGAACATATCGACAAGTTCAGACAATTCTTTTGCCAAAACAGGTATTGCACAAGAGAGAAACAGCACTCTTCTTCCACCCTGTTCGGATCGTCTCCGAAACATGTCCTCTCAAAAAGGTGCCACAGATTCAGGCGACCCCTCAATTCAGCCTAAACCACTTATCACAGGGGCCACCATATCTTCTTTTTATTCTATGTACCACAGACTGATATAGACGATTGCGGTTACTCATAGTGTCCAAAATTTTAGACATCGAACCGAGAGCATATGCGATTATGCGGCTCGTTGGAGACTGGATCGCCATTATCAGAAACTATATATAAAAATTAACGAGAGCTTATCAGACCATATCGATAGTAATAAAATTATCCGCCGTGATGTTTTTATTCTTAAACATATATCCAAACAGAGGAAAAACGCTTCGAACTCGAGAGACTCCAATGCATAAAATCCGCCTCCTCGATGAGGACACAATAAACAAAATCGCCGCCGGCGAGGTCATCGAGCGACCAGCTTCCGCAGTCAAGGAGCTGGTGGAGAACGCAATAGACGCCGGAGCGGCAAAGGTGCTCATTGAGCTGGGCGACGGGGGAAAGAGCTTCATCAAGATAACCGATGACGGCTGCGGCATCGATCCAGACGATCTGCCTCTCGCCTTTCAAAAGCATGCCACCTCCAAGATCAGCGGGGCGG
>DAONES010000166.1:0-3862 GCA_035403205.1 Methanothrix sp.
GGCAGCTACACCGGCTATGCTCCTTCCATGAGAAATTTCCTGAAAGAGGACTGGAGTTCGGCTGGCGCTGACTATGAAACCTCTACGGTAAGAAAGTTTATGCAATCGGACATCTTTGACGAAGGGGTAGAGCCCCATAACGATCCGACCCGTCTGGGCATGAACCATTTCCTGGATAGCGATGAGCCGCCGGGCAGACCGCTGTTATGATGAGATCTCGAAACGGTCTCCCCTAGCCGGAATCGCGACGTCTCCGAAGCCCCTCTTGCCCAGGCCCGCTGCCAATGCGGCTGCAGCATTCGGCTCGCCGTGAACCACGAACACCTTTTCAGGCTTCTTGGGTATCGCGGAGATGAAATCGAGCAGCTCGCCCCCGTCCGCATGGGCGCTGTAGCCTTCAATCTCCTCTATTCTGGCCCTTACCTCGTACTCCTCGCCGTATATTCGAGCCGTCCTGTCTCCGGAGAGGAGCTTTCGCCCCAGAGTGTTCTCCGCCTGAAATCCCACGAAGAGAACCGTGGTCCTGGGATCGCCGATATTGCGGCGCAGGTGATGCAGCACTCTTCCGCCCTCGCACATCCCCGAAGCGCTGATGATTATCGCCGGCCTTGGAGCATCGTTGATCTTCTTTGACTCCTCTGTGCTGTGAGTATACACAAGCCTGGAAAATCCAAATGGGTCCGTCCCACCGTCTTGCAGCAAAAGGCGCTCGGTTTCCTCATCATAGCACTCGGGATGATGCCGGAAGATCTCAGTGATATTGGTTGCCAGAGGGCTGTCTACATAAACGGGCATGGGTGGAATCTGCTTTGCCTCGATCAGCTCGTGCAGATGATAGACAACATCCTGAGTTCTGCCCACGGCAAACGCGGGAATGATGAGCAGGCCTCGATTCTGCGCCGTCTCGCTTACAATTCTGGCGAGCTTCTCTTTGGCCTCATTCATCGGACCGTGATAGCGGCCACCGTAGGTCGATTCCGTGATGAGGACATCGGCCCGATCAAAGACCTCGGGATCACGAACCACGGCAGCACCTTCCCGCCCCAGATCTCCGGTGAAGGCAAGCCTTGTCACTTTCCTTTCCACCTGCCCCTCGGCTATCTCCAGCGCGACCGTTGCAGAGCCGAGAATGTGTCCTGCATTTCTGAAGGTGAGCTTGAATCCGGGAAGGATCTCAGTTGTTCGCTCATATTCGAGGGTCTGAAAGAGACGCAGAGAAGCAGTAACATCACGGGTAGAATATAGCGATTTGATGAACGGCAGTCCCATCCTTGCATTCAGCTTATTGACATATTTTGCGTCCATCTCCTGAAGGGAGGCCGAGTCCTGCAACATGGCGCTGCATAGATCGCGCGTCGCCGAGGTGGAGTAGATTACGCCCTGAAATCCATTTTTTACCAGCATGGGCAGCTTGCCGCTGTGGTCGAGATGAGCATGAGACAGCACTACTGCATTGATGTCTTTAGCATCAAAGGGAAACTCCGAATTCAGCCTCCTGGATTCCTGCCGTCTGCCCTGAACCATTCCGCAGTCCAGCAGCACGCGATGCCCATTTGCCTGCACCAGATGCATAGATCCGGTAACGGACTGCGCTGCCCCAAAGAATTGCAGTATCAATGTAGATCCATCCTCCCCTGTAGCCTCAGTTTCTTTTTTTTCTTTTTCCGGAAAATATTCAAGGCATATGCCGCCGAAGATGGTCGATATTATCCGGTTCAAGATAAATATTCTCTGCCAGGGGAATAGAGAAACTATTAATGAAAGAAGAGAGATCATCAATATTCAGGCTGGTGACAATCATGATTCATCCCGAGCGCGTGTTCTCCTTCAAGGAGCTGGAGAGCGAAGACGATCTGGTAGAGGCTATGATCAATCATAAGTGGCCGATATGCTATGGCTTTTACTATGGAAATCTCCTCTACCTGGGTGATGGAGACAGCGAGGACCGTCCAGAGTACGCGGTCATGACCGTCGACAAGACACAGGGCCACCACGGTGTGATAGGCCGCGAGGTGGGAAGAATCAAGCCTTCCGGCATGTCAGCAGAGCAGGTCCATGAATTCATCCAGAGGATGATGGCAGGCCGATACGACAGCGAGAATCCTGTTCAGATAGAGGCCGAACCGATATGGCACCATAGCTGCCAGTACTGCCGGCTGGAAGAAGAATGAGAAGCCATTTTGCGTCCGGCAGGTGATCACTGTGCCCATAGGCAATTACGGCGTTCTGAAAGGAAAGGCCAAAGATGAACGCGAGGGGCAGGGCAAGAGCCCGCATTTCAATATTCTGGTCAGCAATCAGGAGAAGTTCCGAATCGCCTTCAATGTCAAATCCCAGGTCGAGCCATCGACTCTGCTTTATTATGTGGATGACAACTTCGATCATCCCATATTGAAATACCTTCAGCAGCTTCCCAGGGGTTTCAAGGAGCTGGAAAGAAAGGCGGGTGGCATGGCCCTGGACTTCATCCGGGGCAACATGTTCGACACCACTAAGATGAGGCTTCTGCCGTATGACGTTCCTGGCCCGGACAACGACTTGAACGAACTGGTGCAAAAATATGTAAAAAGAAGCATGAATATGCCGTCGAGCATGATCTATGCCTTTGGCCAGAGGTGGGGTCCTGAAAAGGACAAATCCGACGAGTTCTTTGGTTTCCTGCCGGGCAGCGGCATCCACGACATCCACATGAATCAGGGAAATGCCCCGGCATGGAAAAAGGACGATGGTCCCTGGCAGGACGGAGGACTGATATTTCATTTTCCTGATGAAAACCGCTGGGTAGCCATGTTCACGGCTTTCCAGTCCCAGTGCTTGCATACCGATGATATCACCGGCCACAGAATCTCCGAAGCCTGCGATGTGCCAGATGAATATGGACGGGTGCGGATACTGGCGGCCCTGGTCAATCCCATGGGCCCAGATAGAGGAATGGAGAGCATCTCCATAATCAACATAACATCCCGGCCCATAGATCTCAAAGGCTGGAGTCTGGCAGACGGCGAGAAGAAAAAAGCGCCGCTGTCAGGAATTCTGAAGGCGGGGCAGACCATGATGTTTTCCGTTCCCGGCACGGCAATTGAGCTTCCGAACGATGGTGGAATCATAACCCTGCTGGACAACAGAGGGCTGAAGGTTCATGGAGTTAGCTACACAGCTAAGGATGCTGCAAAAGAGGGATGGACTGTTGTTTTTTAAAAAATCCCTGAGCGACCTCATGGGATGCTTGACCCTGGATTCTTATTTTTTATTCTATTGTTACTTCTTCCTTTGCATTGATGGCACAGGACATAAAAAAAAATAGATATATCCTCGGGCCGGGACAGATTCCGCGCATGCTGAGAGTTCTGCCGGGTTTTTGTGCTGCACTTCAGGCGCATTTAGCATTTTTAAGGGAAAATTCGTGGGAAGTTGCCTGCAATCTAGATAAAATTAATATAATGGTATTCAGTATAACAATAATTCGAATATCATCTGTCCGAACGGGAAGCACGGAGGGAATTTGATGGCTGAGACAAGGAATTTTGCCCTAAGGGATGCGAAGGGCAATGAGATTGGGGTCTTTACAGGAAAGCAGCCCAGACAGGCCGCCTTGAAAGCGGCCAATAGAGGCATAACCGATATTAGGCTCAGGGAGCGGGGCACAAAGAAGGTGCACATCTTCTCTGGAGAAAGGGTTCAGGTGGCAAAGCCCAAAGGAGCGCCCGCCTGGATGCCGGATAAGATATGGAAACCAAAGGTTAAAAAAATGGGCGTCCAGAAGATAGAAGAACTCTAGTGGCGCGTTTTCTGAATAAGGTGCCGGTCCGTTCGGATCTACGTGCGGAATGAGGCCAATCAGAGACCAGTCAATTATTTTTTT